>NZ_JBFBGZ010000006.1:0-227890 GCF_040684925.1 Arthrobacter sp. NPDC089319
CTCCGTGCCCAGCGTCTCCACGGCCTTATCGATCTGCTCGATCGTGGACATCCCGGTGGAGAGGATCACCGGCTTGCCGGTCTCGCGCAGCGCGGCCAGCAGCTCCAGGTCGGTCACCGAGGCGGAGGCGACCTTGTGGGTCAGCGCGCCGGCCTCTTCCATGAACGCGACCGAAGGAACATCCCACGGCGAGGCGAAGCAGTGCAGCCCGCGGTCGGCGGCGTGCGAGATCAGCTTCTGGTAGATCGGCATATCGAACTCCACCCGGTACCGGTAGTCCAGGTAAGTCATCTCGCCCCACGGGGTGGAGCGCATCTTGTCGCGCATGTCCGCCGGGGTGGAAATCTCCGGCGTGCGCTTCTGGAACTTCACCGCATTCGCACCGGCCTCGGCCGCGACGTCGATCAGCTGCTTGGCAATCTCGATGTCGCCGTTGTGGTTGATCCCGATCTCGCCGATCACGTAGACCGGCTGCCCTGCACCGACCTGCACGTCACCGATAGCGACGGGAGCCGGCGCACCGGCGGGAACGGTGTTCGAAACGGTAGCTTCAGTAGTCATGAGCTGCACTCTTTCTGTTGTTGCTGTGGCTTGTAGTTGGCGGCCGCGTTCGTCGTCGGCACCGCTTCGGGCAGCGAGGATGAGTTCACAGACCTCGCGGACTGCGCCTTCGCCGCCATGGCGCTGAAGCACAGTCCGTGCTGCAGCTTTGACCTCGGCGCGGGCGTCGCCCACAGCCACCGGCCAACCAACGACGCCCATGGCGGGCAGGTCGTTGACGTCGTTGCCCACGTAGGCAACCCGGTCGGGATCCAGCCGGTGGGCGGCCATCCAGCTGCGGACGGCTCCGGCCTTGTCCGCGACGTCCTGAAGGACGTCGATGCCGAGTTTGAGCGCCCGGGCACTGACCACCTTGTTCCGCTCGGTGGACAGAATCAGTTGGGGAATTCCGATGCTGCGCAGCCGGGAGATTCCCATGCCGTCTTCGCGGCTCACGCGGACAAATTCCTCGCCATCGGCATTCACGAAGGCGTGGTCGTCGGTGTGGACGCCGTCGAAGTCCATCACCAGGGCATCCACGTCCAGGCCGGCGGTCAGGGGCGTGGATGTCTGGTCGGCCAGCGCGCGGACCACGGCCAGGTCTTCCAGCGAGTCGATTTCGACGGCGTGCTCGGCGGGCACTTCCTGCAGCTTCAGCCGGCCGAAGAAGCGGTGCTTACGGGCCAGGAAACCCTCAGTACGCATGGCGTAGAAGGCACCGGTTTCCCGGTACTGGGGCGTGCGGTCCTGTCGGCGGGGGCGCACGTCGGCGCTGTGCCCGACGGCGGTGACGGCACCTTCGTCGTCGTGCATCCAATGGAACGCGTGGCTCTCGGTGACGGAGAAGGCAACGTCGGCGCGGTCCTCCAGCACGTCCAGCACGGCTTCGTTCAGGTGGCCCGGATCGATGAACGGCGAGGTGCACTGCATCAGGACCGTGACCGCCGGCGGCCGGGGCAGCGATGCGAGCACGTGGAGCACCGCGGACTCGCTGCTGGCGGTGTCGCCGGAGAGGTCCGCCGGGCGCATGACCACGCGGGCGCCGCAGCGTTCGGCTTCCGCGGCAATGTCCGGATGGTCGGTGGTGACCACGACGTCGGTCACCGCCGGGGCCGCCAGCGCGCTGTCGACGGCGCGGGCCACCAGGCTGCGGCCGGCCACGGGCTTCAGGTTTTTGAACGGGATCCCTTTGGAGCCGCCGCGGGCCGGGATGACGACCAGTACTTCCTGGGGGTCGGTGTAACTCATTGGAATCACGGTAGGAAGCGCCGGTAACGGCCCGGGGTGCCCAAGGTTACGGGAAGGCGAGCAACAGCGGACGTTTCACCCAACCCGCCCTACGGTTCCGCAGCTGTGGCCGATAGTGCGGCCGCCAGTACGCTGGGAGCATGCCCTGGCCCCGCTCTTCGCGCCGCAGACCGCTGCGCATTGTGGTGCCTAGCCGCAACGACCCGTTCCTCAGGCAGTTCACCGAACTGGTGGGCGGACCCCTGGGCCGGCACAGTGCCCCGGGCCTCGTCTCGCCCGGCTTCTTCACCGTTGAGCGCGTGCTGATCATCTTGACCACGTTCGCCGCGCTGCTCTCGGTCCTGGTCAAGACGCCCTGCCGGCTGACCGGGTGGGAGCTGCCGGACTACTTCTACATGGGCTGCTATTCGGACTGGCCGGTGCTGTTCGAAACCCGCGGGCTGGCCGAGGGCGTGGTGCCGTTCATCAGCGCGGGCAGTTCGTTTGAATACCCGGTCCTGCTGGGGCTGCTGGCCGGGGTGACGGCGTGGCTGGTGCCGGGCGAGGGCGTGTCTGCGGGCCGGGCCCTGGCCTATTTCGATATCAACGCCACGCTGGCGGCCGTGGCCTGGTTGGTCACGGTGATCGCCACGGCGCGCATGAGCCACCGGCGGCCTTGGGACGCAGCCATGGTGGCGCTGGCACCGGCAATCGTGCTGGCCGGCACGATCAACTGGGACCTGTGGGCCGCCATGCTGGCGGCCCTGGCGATGCTTGCCTTCGCACGGCGCCGGCCGGTCCTTGCCGGCGTGTTCATTGGCCTCGGTGCGGCGCTGAAGCTGTATCCGGTGCTGATCCTCGGAGCCATCCTGCTGCTGGCCATCCGCACCGGGCGCTACCGCCCGCTGGTCGCGTCCACCGCCGCCGCGGCTGCGGTCTGGCTGGCGGCCAACCTGCCGTTCATGCTGCGGGACTTCGGCGGCTGGTTCCATTTCCTGGACTACAGCCGGCAGCGCGAGGCCGGGTATTCGTCCATCTGGTACGCCTACAACCTGACGGCGCAGCGCCAGCAGCTGCCCGTCCTCACCCCGGAGTTCATCAATACCGCATCCTTCATGCTGTTCGCGGCGGCCTGCACAGGAATCACTGTGCTGGCCCTGGCCGCGCCGCGCCGCCCGCGGATGGCGTCGCTGGTGTTCCTGGTGGTGGCCGCGTTCGTGCTGACCAACAAGGTGTATTCGCCGCAGTTCGTGGTCTGGCTGGTGCCGCTGGTGGCGCTGGCCCATCCGCGCTGGCGGGACTTCCTGATCTGGCAGTTCTTCGAGGTGCTGCACTGGTGGGCCATCTGGATGCACCTGGGCCAGCTCACCAGTGGCGGCGAAGCAGTGCGGAACCTGGATGCGCCCTATTACGTGCTGGCCGTCCTGGCGCACATCACCGCAACGGCATACATCATGGCGAAGGTGGTCCGGGCCATTTGGCTGCCTGAGCATGATCCGGTCCGGCGCGTGGACACCGATGATCCCCAGGGCGGTGAGTTTGACGGCACTGCGGACAAGTTCGCCCTCCCGCTCCCGGGCCGCGTACCCGCGGCTCGGGCGGAACCGGCGCCCGGCGCAGGGGGCGCCGCAGCCGAATATTCTGCACACGGCATAGACCAGCTGCGGCCGTCCTCCCGGTGGCCGGGCATTGCCAGCGGGGACGCGGAGGGCACAAGGTTGAACAGAGAGCCGGAAGGGGAAGATCAATCGTGACGGACGTAGCGGTAGTCGGCGCCGGGCCGAATGGGTTGGCCGCGGCCGTGATCATGGCGCGGGCAGGCCTGGACGTCACGGTCTTCGAAACGGCCCCCACGCCCGGCGGCGGCGCGCGGACTCTGGAGCTGATGGAGCCCGGTCACTGGCACGACGTCTGCTCGGCGGTGCATCCGATGGCCGCAGCCTCCCTGTTCTTTCGCGAATTCGGGCTCGACCGGCGGATCCAACTGCTGGCGCCCGAGGTCTCCTACGGCCACGTGATCGACGGGGCAGCCGCGGCGGTGGCCTACCGCGATCTGGAACGGACCGTTGACGGATTGGGCGCCGACGGCGCCGCGTACCGGCAGCTGATGGAGCCGCTCGTGGCGCGGACCGACGCCCTGATGGAGTTCACCATGGACCAGCTGCTCCGCGTGCCTGCCCATCCGGTGACGGCCTTCCGGTACGGAATCCGGACCCTGGAGCAGGGCTCGCCCGCCTGGAACCTGCGTTTTAAGGAACAGTTCGCACCCGCACTGCTGACCGGAGTGGCTGCGCACACCCCGGGCGGCGTGCGGCGCCTATCGTCCGCAGGAGCCGGACTGATGCTCGGCGCGCTGGCGCATGCGGTGGGATTCCCCTTCCCTGCGGGCGGATCGCAGGCCATCATCGACGCCATGGTCCAGGACCTGCGGGCCCACGGTGGCCGGTTGGAGACCGAGCACCGGGTGGCGTCGCTGGCCGAGCTAACCGATGCCCGGGTGGTCATGCTGGACACTTCGCCCACGGAATTTCTTCGGTTGGCCGGCGGCCGGCTCCCGGCCCGTTACGCCCGAGCATTGCGGCACTTCAAGTACGGACCCGGCGCGGCCAAGGTGGACTTCATCTTGTCCGGACCGGTTCCATGGGCGCACCCGGAACTGCGCCGGGCCGGCACCGTGCACCTGGGCGGCACACGGCAACGGATGGCGGCGTCCGAGCGGGCCATTGCCCGGGGCCGGCATTCGGATGACCCGGTGATCCTGGCGGCACAACCGGCCGTGGTCGATCCCTCCCGGGCCCCCGCCGGCCGGCATGTGCTGTGGGCCTATTGTCACGTGCCGAACGGCTCCACCCGGGACATGGAGCCCGTGATCACGGCCGCGCTGGAACGGGCCGCGCCGGGGTTCACCGACCTGGTGGTGGAGTCGGCGAGCATGTCCGCGGCCGACTACGCAGCGTACAACCCCAGCTACGTGGGCGGTGACTTCGGCACCGGCGCGGTCACCCTGCCGCAGCTCGCTGCACGTCCGGTGCTCAGCCCCAAGCCCTGGCAGACCCCGCTGGACGGCGTCTACCTGTGTTCGGCCGGAACACCGCCGGGGCCCGGCGTGCATGGGATGGCCGGCTACCGCGCCGCCGCGCTCGCCCTGCAGACGCATTATGGGCTGGCTGTACCGCCCCTGCAGCCCTGAAGCCGTGGCCCGCGGAGCGGATCGAAGGCAAGATGGTGCCATGGATCCCGTAGCGGCCCTGAATGAAATAGCCTTCTGGCTGGAGCGCGAACTGGCGCCTACCTTCAAAGTGCAGGCGTTCCGGAAGGCGGCCGCCGTGGCTGCCGGGCTGGACCCCGACGAGCTGGCCGCGCGGGCGCGCAGCGGCCGGCTGAAGAGCATGAAGGGGATCGGGGCCAGCACTTTCGTCGTCATTCAGCAGGCGGTCGACGGCGAGGTCCCCGACTATCTGGTGAAGGTGCGGGAACGATCGGCTGAGCCGCTGGCCGAGGGCGGCCGCGAGCTGCACCAAGCACTCCGCGGTGATCTGCACAGCCACAGCGACTGGTCCGACGGAGGCTCGCCGCCGGCAGACATGGTCGACGCGGCGCGCTGGCTCGGCCGCGACTACCTGGCCCTGACAGACCATTCGCCGAACCTCAAGATTGCCAACGGCCTGAGCGCGGAGCGCCTGGCCAAGCAGCTTGACCTGGTGGCCCAGATCAATGCCGAGGCCGACGGTATCCGGGTCCTGACCGGCATCGAAGCAGACATGCTGGAGAGCGGCGAACTCGACCAAACACCCGAGATGCTGGATCGGCTGGACGTGGTGGTGGCCAGCGTCCACTCCAAACTGAGGTCGGACCGGGGCACCATGACCCGCCGGATGCTCGGCGCCATCAACAATCCGCGCACCAATGTGCTGGGCCACTGCACCGGGCGGCTGGTGAAGGGATCGCGGGGAACCCGGCCGCAATCGGAATTCGACGCCGAGCGGATCTTTGCCGCCTGCGCCGAGAACGGCGTCGCCGTCGAAATCAACTCCCGGCCGGAGCGGCAGGACCCGCCGGATGAACTGATCCACTTGGCGCTCGACGCCGGCTGCCTGTTCAGCATCGACAGCGACGCCCACGCGCCCGGCCAGCTGGATTTTCTCCACTATGGTGCGGAACGGGCCGCCAAAAACGGCGTCCCCGCCGAACGGATCATCACTACGTGGCCGGTGGAGCGTCTTCTGGAGTGGTGCAGCCAGGGGAGGTAAAGCGATTCTCGGCGGTTCTAGACGGGGCGGATTCCCGCCATGGGTCGGCTGCCCCCTTGGCGGCGAGTCGCATCGATTCGGCAGCCACCTTCGGGCCGGCATCAGCGGGCTAATCGTCTCGCTGCCTAGAGCGCACGCGCATTCACGTTTCATTGTCTGCTTGCCATCGGTCGGGGTGGGATGTGGGTTTGCCAGTAGGTGTTTCGCAGTGGGTGGCGGTCGGGGTCGATGTAGTCGGGAGGGGTGAACCAGGGGATGCCGTCGAGCACGTTGATTTCCCAGTTGCCTTGCTCAATCAGGTCGTGGTGGAGGCCGCAGAGGCAGACTCCGTTGTTGACGTCGGTGCGGCCGCCGGCCCACCAGGGCACGATGTGGTGTGCTTCGGTCCAGACTGCGGGCATGGTGCATCCCGGGAAGGCGCACCCTTTGTCCCGGATGAGCAGTGCCCGGCGGATCGCGCGGTTGAAGAACCGTTGCGACCGGCCCAGATCGAGGACTTCGCCGTTGGTGCCGAGGATAGCGGGGATGATTTCGGCATCGCAGGCCATTCGGCGCGCGGTTTTGGCCGAGATCGGGCCGTTGAATACTGCGCTTCCGCCGCCAGAGAGCAATCCGGCCAGCTGTTCGTAGCCGCTAGTGACCATCACTTGGGTGCGGTGCCCGCCGGAGTCCGGGAGTTGACCGGTGTTCAGGGCGATCCGGCAGGCACCGACCAGGCCGGCCAGAAGCTTCTGTGCCCTGGTGAAGCCATCCATTGCCTCGACGACCGCCGGATCGGCGTCGCCGTGGCTGTGTTCCGCTGACGCACGATCCTCCTCGTCGGCCAGCCCGGTGTTGCCCTTCGCGGTGCCCGCTGGGAATTCGCCTGAGCAATAGTCCTCAACGCTGGGAGCGTCGAACTCAGTGGTTCCGGCGGTGCTGTCGTCGGGGTCGTGGGTACTGTACCCGCCTTTATCCGTCGCTCCCGCGGTGCCGGCGGAGTTGCCGCCCGCTCCAGACGGCGCACCTTCGCTCGAGCTGTTGTCCTCGGCCTGTTCCACGGTGCTTTCGATGGCGTCGGATCGGATGCGTGGGTTCGCGGCGCTGTTCATCACCGTGGCGAGGGCTTCGTACTGGTCGTCGGTGGTGTTGATGACGAACTGGTGCAAGCCGCGCCGGCGTCCGCGGTAGAACATGCCCTGCCGGGACCGCAGTTCCTCGTCCGAGGGCTCGGCACCGTCCTGATCGACAGCTGTTTCCCAGGTCTTCGCGACAATCGCCAGCGTGTCGGCGTCGCTCTCGGCAGCCTGCCGGACCAGCGACGACTCCATCGCCTCCAGCGTCGTGGGATCGGCGGCGTGGCGGGCACGGGCGATCGAATCGGTGACCAGGGCCGCGGCGTTGGCGCTGATTTCGCCGGCGGCCATCGCCTCAGCCAGCATCGGCAGCGCCGGGGCGCCGGGTTCACCGTCGAACCGCACCGGCGCGGTCACCACGGCTCCGACCCGCAGCCGTCGCCGCGCTTCGACGATGCCGATCCCCAGCCGGGAGCGCAGATATTCGGCGTTGTTCCGGAACTCGGTCTTACGCCGGCTCTGTTGCTGTTTCGGACCCGCGCCGCCCGACCCCGCTGGCTCAAGGCTTTGGGCGTTGTCGAGAGCGCCGCCGGCGTTGTTTCCGGGGCCGACGATAGAGGCAGCCGGGTCCGCCCACCCTGCCGCACCGGCTGCATTAGCCGCCTCCGCAAAGGCACCAGGCCTGGCCGCGGTTTCCCCGTTCGAAGCGATGTCCGCACGCTCCACCGCCTGGGCTCCTACGGCCTGCAGGAACTCCACAACCTTCGAAACTTCCTCGACCGCCGCTACCGTGTTGGCCAGTTCCCGCCTGCTCAGCGAACCGGACCCGGCCGTGAAGCACGCGGCGACATCCTGCAGCACGGCGCGCGCGCCGGAGAGAGCTTCCTCCATCTCCCCGGTCCGGTCCAACGGTGCGAGCGTCATAGCACAATTTTATTCGCACACACATTCGACCCACCAGCGAATCAGCCTAATGTGTAGGGGTAGTGGGGCGCCCCAAGCCACAGACAAACGGCATGAAGTCGTTTCGGTAGGACCACCACTGCCCTCATTGGAATGAAGCTGGCCGACGAACCGCGCTGCTGTGCTTACCGGGTCGCCCCCTGCGCAGGCGCCTGCGTGGCGGGGACGGTGCTCCGCGGTGCCGAGAGCCGGCCGTCGCGCATGGTGGCCACGGCATCCGTGAGCGGAATGAATTCAGTGTCGTGGGTGACCATGACGGTGGCAACGTCGAATTCCCGGGTGATCTGGACCAGCAACCGCACCACGGCCTCGGAGCGCTCGTGATCAAGCGCCGCCGTCGGCTCATCGACCAACAGCACCCGTGGACTGCCCATCAGCGCCCGCGCGATGTTGACCCGCTGGCGCTGGCCGCCGGAGAGCTGGTGCGGGCGGCGGTGGGCCGCTTCGGAAAGTCCCACGATGTCCAGCAGCTCCAAGCCACGGGAGCGGGCGTCCCGCGGTTTGCCGCCGCGCAGGTGGGCTCCGATCTGGAGTTGTTCCAGTGCGGTCAGCGAGGCCAGCAGGTTGGGCTGCTGGAAGACAATCCCCACCTTGCGCCGGCGCAGTTCGGCCGACTCCTTCAGGCTCAGGGCCGTGGCATCCACCCCGTCCACCAGCACGACGCCGGCGGTGGGCCGGATGAGCGTGGCGGCGACCGCCAGCAGGGAGGACTTCCCGGAACCGGACGGACCGGCCAACGACGTCAGGGTGCCGGCCGGAACCTGCAGGTCCACCTGGTCCAGGGCCTTGGTGGTGCCGTCGCCGTCGGGGTAATCAAGTGTGACGTTGAGAAGACTGAGTGCATGTGTCATGGGGCTGTTCCTTCGGGGAGTGGGGGCCGGGCCTGAAAGCCGCGGAGGCCGATGCGGCGGTTGCGCTACGGAGCGCCTGAATGATGCGGCGGTTGCGCTACGCAGCGCCTGAATGAGGGCCGGGAAGTGTCAGCTGCCGCCCAGCGCCGTCAACGGGTTCACCCGCGTCACCCGGCGGACCGCCAGCACGGCACCAGCCATGCCGAGGACCACCATCCCGGCGATCGGCAGCAGGGTGCTGGCGGGGGAGAGCAGGAACGGTGCGGCCCGGGAAGCAAAGACTCCGCCCAGCACTCCGGCGCCGCCGCCGACCGCCGCACCGGCGGCCAGAACCACGAAGGCCTGCGTCAGTGCATCGCGGAGCAGGTAGGAGTCGGAGCTGCCCATGGCTTTGAGCACGGCGATGTCCCGCGTCCGCTGAATGGTCCACACGGTCAGGAAGGCCACGATGACCAAGGCGGAAATGCCGTAGAGGAAGCCCTGCATCAGCATCAGGGATCCGTTTTCGCTCTGGTAGGAGCCCAACGCCTGGAAGGCTCCGGTGACCGAGGTGGTGGTGGTGTCGGCGGCCTGGTTGGCGGCCGCCGCGGCCGCTCCGGACGGATCGCCGTCGGAAAGTCGGGCGGCAACAGCGGTGGCGATCGGGCCATCGGCTGCACCGCCGTCGTTGATGTGGGCCACCTGCTGCCACTTGGCCAGCGAGGTCCACACCACCGGTGTGTGGGAGTACCACTGGTCGTCGACGACGGCCGAGACTTCCAGCTCCCGTCCGGCCAGCTGCACCGTATCGTCCACTGCCGCGCCCAGGTGGTCGGCCGCGGTCCGACTCAGCACCAGAGACGTGTCGGTCACGGGTGCGGGGGCCAGCGCGCCGCCGGGCTCGACGCCGAAGACCGCCACGTTGGTGCTGCCGGTCGCGCTCAACCGGCTCTGACTGATGCCGAGCGGCTCCGCATATTCCACGCCGGCTGCCTGCTGCCAGGTGTGCAACTGCTCGTGGCTGATCTGGGACTCCGTGAACGAGGCGGCGGGGCTGTTGCCGGCGGCCGAGCCGAAGACGACGGCGTTGGCTTTGCCGTCCGAGTCCAGCTGCCGGATGGCAGACACGGACTGGTTTCCCAGCCCGGCGGTCAGCCCGGACAGCATCACCAGCAGCAACGTAATCAGGGCCACCACGGTGCCCATGAGGAGGAAGCGGCCCTTTGCGAACCGGATATCCCGAAGTGCCAGGAACACGATTGGTCCTACTTTCATTGCTTGAGTGCCCCGTTTTCCGGGCTTGTTCCAGCGTCCCGCGCAGGGCGTGCGCGCACATCGGGTGGGTGGTTGATCCGCGGCCGGCAGGAGGTTGAGCTGCCGGTCAACCGATCGGTTGATGTCCGCAGTATTGAACCTCGGTACGCTGAGGACCATGCCTGCCCAGCCCCGTCCGCAAGACCGAACCGGTGCACCGCGGAACGGGACCGGCCGGACCGGAACGGCGGACGCGTTCCCGGCGGAGGCAATCCCGGCGGAGTCGCTGCGGGAGGAAGCCGCTCCGGCCGGCCAACTGGTACTCCGGATCCTGCGCGTGGGCCTGCACGTAGGATTTGCCGGCCTGCTCGGCATCGCGATCGCCGCGACGCTAGCCGCCGATCCGGCCAGTCCGGGCAGTCATCTGGCCGCCGCCCTGGGCGTGCTGCTGGCGGGGCTGTACCTGGCCGGGACGGTCTGGGAAAACCGCCGCAGCGCTGCCGGAACCGGCCGGGACCTCAAGCGTTACGCCCCGTGGTGGCTGGCCCTGGTCACGCTGCTGTGGGCCTGCCTGGTGCTGCTGAGCGGAAACTTCGTCTGGCTGGCCTTCCCGCTCTTTTTCCTCCACCTGCACATCCTGCGCACCGCACATGCCGTGGTTGCCGTCGCCGTCCTCACCGGCCTGGTGATCGCCTCCCAGTGGTGGCACGCCGACAGGCTGGAAGCGGCCATGCTGATTGGACCGGTGGTCGGGGCGGTCTTCGCGGTGTTCATGGGCATGGCCTACCGGGCGCTCTACCTGGACGCGCGGAACCAGCGGCTGGCCCTGGTCGAACTGCGCCGGACCCGCGCGGAACTGGCCAGGTCCCAGCACGAAGCCGGCGTGCTGGCCGAGCGCGGCCGGCTGGCCAGCGAAATCCATGACACGCTGGCCCAGGGCCTCTCAAGCATTGTGCTGCTGTCCCGCGGCGCCGCCAGCGCGCTGGACGCGGGGCAGCCTGAGACCGCGGCGGAACGGATCCGGCTGGTGCAGTCCACCGCGGCCGACAACCTGGCGGAGGCCCGGCGGTTCGTCCGCGGCCTCTCCTCTCCCCAGCTCGACCCGGAGCTCGACGTGCAGCCCGACACTCGACCCGACACTCGGCACGACGCGCGTCCCGACACTCAACCCGGCGCGCAACCCAACCCGCAACCCAGCCCGCAGCCCGGCGGCATTGCCAGCGCGCTGGTGCCCAGCCTGCAGCGGTTGTGCGCGGCGACGGAAAGCCAGGCCGCCGGGTCCGGCCGCCCGCTGCGCTGCCGCTTCGCGCTGGACGGCAGGCCGGTCCCGCTGCCGCCGGCCTGCGAGGTGCTGCTGCTGCGGGCCTGCCAGGCGAGCTTGGCCAACGTGCTGGAACACGCGGGGGCCAGCACCGCCGTCGTTACTTTGGGTTTCATGGCGGACGCGGTCACCGTGGATATTTACGACGACGGAGCCGGCTTCGACCCCTCGGCCGCCGGTCCGCGGGAGGACGGCACCGGGTTCGGGCTGCGCTCGCTTGCCGAGCGTGCCGCCGCGCTTGGCGGGACAATGGCGGTTGAATCGGCCCCCGGAGAGGGCACCGTGGTGGCCGTCCGCCTGCCGCTGCCCGTCTCCGGCCGAGAGGAGCGGCCGTGAACGGGATCAGGGTCCTGCTGGTGGATGACCATCCGGTGGTCCGCGCCGGCCTGCGCGCGATGCTGGCGGACTTCGACGGCATCTCGGTTTCCGCCGAGGCGTCGGACGGCGCGGCCGCCCTGCGCGAACTGGACCGGCTGGACGCCCTGCGCGAACCGGTGGATCTGGTCCTGATGGACCTGCAAATGGGAACCGGGATGGACGGCGTGACCGCCACGGCCCGGATCGCCGGGCGCGCCGCCGAGGGGAAGACGGCGCCGCCGGTGCTGATCCTGACCACCTATGACACCGACGCGGACATTCTGGCGGCGGTGGAGGCCGGCGCCAGCGGCTACATGCTCAAGGACGCCCCGCCGGAGCAGATCCGCGAGGCGGTGCTGACGGCCGCGGCCGGCCGCACCGCGCTGGCGCCGGAGGTTGCCGCCCGCCTAATGGGCAGGATCCGCAGCCCGCAGCCGGCCCTGAGTGCGCGCGAGGTGGAACTGCTGGAGCTGCTGGCCACCGGGATGGGCAACCGCGCCATTGCCCGGCAGTTGTTCATCTCCGAGGCAACGGTCAAGACCCACCTGGTCCACATCTACGCGAAGCTCGGCGTGGAGAACCGGACGGCCGCGATCGCCGAGGCGGTCAAACGGCGGATCATCCGAACGCCGTGAAGCGGCGGCTGCCGGTCAGTCCGCCCGCCGCCAGGCAGCGATCCGGCCGCCGGTCAGTCCGCCCGCCGCCAGGCAGCGATCCGGCCGCCGGAAGTCCGCCCCCGGAAGTCCGCCCCCGGCAGTCCGCCCGCCGCCGGTGATCGCCCTTCGCGAACACCCCGGCCGCCTCGCGGCCCGTCCGGTGAATCCGTTCCCAACGAAATCAACGCGTCCTGGGCGCACCGCCGGCGGACGGTCCCGAGCGAAGCCGCGGTACGCCCTGCAAAAATCCACAACTTGGCTATGGTGCTAAGTATGCTGAACAATTTTTCGAAGGCGGCCTTGGCGGTGCTGGTCATGCTGCTGATGTGTTCCTGTGGCCTACAGCTGCCTGCGGATCCGGAAGGAACGCTGGACCGGATCAGCAACGGGACCCTCAGAGTAGGCGTCTCGCACAACCCGCCTTGGACGGCAGTCCACACGGGGCAGGACCCCGCGGGCCGGGAGGCAGACCTGGTACGGCAATTCGCCGCCGGCCGCGGAGCAACGATCGAGTGGACAGCCGCCGGCGAGGAGTCGCTGATGGGGCAACTGGAACGCGGCGAACTTGACCTGGTCATCGGCGGTCTAACGAAGAAGTCGCCGTGGTCGGACAAGGCCGCCCTGACCCAGCCCTACGCTGAGGGCCGTGCTCCTGACGGAGACAAGGAGGAATACGTCATGGCTTCCCGGATGGGAGAAAACGCCTTCCTGCGGGCATTGGAAAAGTTTCTTCTCGACCGGAAGGAACAGGGATGAACACCAGGTTTGGCCGCACCGAGTTGCCCGGCCAGCAGGAAGCAGCCCTGCGGCGCGCCCTTAAACTCCAGTGGACCACCCTCGCCGTCCTGGCCGTCTCGGTCACTCTGGTCTTTCTGGTGATGGGCAATTCACAGGCGATGAAGGCGGCCTGGATTGAAGACATGCTCTCCTTCGCGCCACCCATTGCGTTCCTGCTGGCAATGAAGATCATCAACAGGCGGCCCACCCAGAAGTACCCCTATGGCTACCACCGGTCGACCGGGATCGCACACTTAGTTGCAGCGGTGGCTCTGTGCACCATGGGCGCCTTCCTGGTGATCGATTCCGGCATCGGCCTGCTGAAAGGGGAGCACCCGCCGATCGGCTCGGTCCAATTGTTGGGCCACACCATCTGGCTCGGCTGGCTCATGATCGCCGTGATGGCAGTGACAGCCGTGCCGCCGGTACTGCTCGGCCGCGCCAAGGAAAAACTAGCCGAGCAACTGCACGACAAGGTCCTCTATGCCGATGCGGACATGAACAAGGCGGACTGGATGACAGCGGTCGGCTCCATCGTCGGGGTCGCCGGGATCGGGATCGGCCTGTGGTGGGCCGATGCCGCTGCGGCACTGTTCATCGCCGGCGGCATCCTTCGCGACGGATACAAGAACATGCGCGGTTCCATCACCGACCTGATGGACACCCGGGCCACCACCTACGATGACGCGGAGCCCGATCCGCTGATCGAGCGCATCGAGGATTACCTTCGCCAGCTGGAATGGGTTGAAGAATCCGGCGCCCGCGTCCGGGACCAGGGCCATGTGTTGCACGCCGAAGCTTTCGTGGTTCCCCGCGACGGCCACCTCCCGTCGGTCAAGGTCCTCGAAGAGGCCAGAGACGCTTGCATCGATCTGCACTGGATGATCCAGGACATTGTCCTGGTGCCGGTCTCCGAGCTGCCCGAGGAAGCGGGCGGAGCGTCGGAGCGCCAGTCCGAGCGAAACCTTTGACCATGCGATGGGGCGGTCCCGGCTGCACCGTATATCGTGCAGAGGGGCGGCTTCCCTTGCTGCCAAGAGCTAACGACGGCGGTGTACGGCTGCCGCGAGGAGGTACAGATGCGTCTGGGAACAGTACGGCGGAACGGCACCACGCAGGCTTTCCGGCAGGACGGCGGGAGCACGGTGTACCTGCCGGCCAAAGACGTGGGCGAGCTGCTGCAGCGCGACGACTGGCGCACCCTCGCTGGCGAACCGGGCCCGGCGCCCCAGCATTCGGAGCTGGAAATGCCGATCTTGCGCCCGGGCAAAATCCTGTGCGCGGGCCTGAACTACTACGCGCATGCCGAAGAAGTGGGCCAGGACGTCCCGAAGTACCCCACCATCTTCACCAAGTACGCCAACGCGCTGGTTGGCCCGACCGACGATGTGGTGCTGCCGACCGCCAGCAGCAAGATCGACTGGGAGGCCGAACTGACCCTGGTGATCGGCTCCCGGGTCCGGCAGGCCGACGAGGCCGCCGCCCGCGCGGCGATCGCCGGTTACACGGTGATGAACGACGTCTCGGTGCGCGACTGGCAGGGCCGCACCTCGGAGTGGTTCCAGGGCAAGAACTGGGACCGGATGACGCCGGTGGGCCCCGTCGTCGTCACCGCGGATGAGCTGGATCCGGAAGCCGGGCTGGCGGTGGAATGCGAACTGGACGGCGTCACCAAGCAGTCGGGCAACACCTCGGACCTGATTTTCTCCTGCGCCAAGCTGGTGGCCTATGTCAGCGAGTTCATGACCCTGGAGCCCGGCGACCTGCTGGCCACCGGGACGCCCGCCGGCGTGGGATTGGCCCGGAAGCCGCGCGAATGGATCCCCGCCGGTGCGGAAATGGTGACGCGGATCGAGGGGATCGGCGAGCTGCGCAACCACTGCGTGCCCGAAGAACACAGCTGAAACGTCGCATTTGCCGGAGCCGCGGCTTAGGATCAAAGCGTGACACAAACCCGGCTGTACGGGCGTGATGATGAGGTGGCGCAGTGGCGCGACCTCGCCACAGCCGTGGAAGCCGGTCACAGCATTGAACTGACGGTCAGCGGTCCGTCTGGAGTCGGCAAGACCACGGTGTTGGAAACGCTGTGCGCGGATGCCTCCGCACGTGGCTGGAAGCTGCTGCGCGCCGCCGGCGCAGCCCGCCGCTCGCTGCCCGGTTCCATGTTCTGGCAGTGGTTCGCGCCGCTGGCCCAGCAGATGCCGGACCACGGCCCGCCGTTCGACGGGCAGGGCAGGGTGTTGCATTCGTTCCTGACCTCGGCCGGCGGTCCGCTGCACAAGGATGCCCTGACCTATTCCGCGTCCTGGGTACTGCGCTCGCTGGCCCAGGAGGCCCCGGTGATCGCCATGGTGGACGACGCGCAGTGGCTGGATGAACTTTCGCTGCAGTCGCTCTCGGACATGGGGGTGCTGCTAATCGGGGCCCCGCTGCTGATCGTGCGCGGGGTGCGCACCGGCCAGGGCGCCGAACGCGGTGACGGGATCCGGACGGACACCTTGCTGCTGGATGGGCACGACGGCGGCGCCCGGCACGGTGCGCCTCGCCCCGCCACCACGGGTCCCGGCGCCACCCGCCCCGACGGGCGGGTGCACTGGCCGTTGGAACCGCTGGACCACCGGGCGGTGGCGGAATGGGCTGCCCATCGGATGCCCGCGCTGGATCCCGCGGAGGCGGCACGCATCCATGCGGCGGCGGGAGGAATGCCGTTCTACGTCCAGGAGATCCTGGAGCGCGGCCTGGAGGTCGGTACCGGCAGGGCCAGCGCCGAGGCAGCTGTGCTGGAAGACCGCCTCGGCGGGCTCTCGGCGGAGGAGCGGATGGTGCTGGACGCCGTCGTCGTGCTGGGGGAGGACGCCAGCCAGCAGCTTCTGGCGCGGATGACCGGGCTGCCCACCGACGCCGTCGCCCCGGTGCTGAAACGGCTGGCCGCGGCGCGTTTTCTGAGTTCGGTGCGCCCCCGGCCGCGGATCCAGCATGCGCTGGTGGCCGAGGCAGTGCTCGCCTCGCTGGAGCCGGAACGCCGGGCGGAACTGCACGGCCTGGCGGCCGCCACGTTGAGGGCACACGGGAGCGAGGCAGCCGTTGTGGCGGGACATTTCTTGGCCACCTCGCCAGGCGCTGATCCCGCTGCGGCCGAAATCCTGCTTGATGCCGCCGGCGGCGCCCGCCGCTCCGGCTCCTGGGAACTCGCTGTCCGGTTGGTCGGGCGGGCGATGGCCGAAGACCGGCTGCCGGCCGAGCTGCGGCGGAGAGTCCTGATTGAAGCCGCGCTGGCCTACCAGGCGGCCGACCGTATCAAAGAAGCCGCGGAGTTCGGGCGCCGGGCACTGGCGATGACCGAGGGAACGCGGGCCCGGGTAGAGCTGTTGATGGATTTTGCCGAGGCCCAGTACGCGATCAACCGGGTGGAGGAAAGTTCGCGCTGCTACAGCCAGGCGCTGGAGGAACTGGAGAAGGACGCGGAACCGGACACCGAGTTGCGGCGCCGCGTCATTGCGCAGGCCACCGGGGCGGGCTTCCAGCAGTTGCAGTTTGCGTCGCAATTCGGCCAGGAATTGGCGGACATCCTGGCCCAGGACCCGGCCGAGGACGGCCCCAGCGACCGCATGCTGCTCATCCAGGAGGCCCTGCGGCTGAGCGTGACCGGAGCGGATGCCAAGCGCAGCGGTGAACTGGCGCTGCGCGGTTATGCCGGCGGAAAGCTCCTCGCCGAGGTCGGCGCGGAATCCAACATCATCAACTATGCAACGGGCGCACTCAACGGCTCGGAACAGGATGCCGCCGCGTTGGAGCTGCTGGATGCGGCAATCGCCGAGGCACGGGCCAACTCGTCGCCGATGGCCAACGCCACGCTGAGCTACTGTCGCGGAGCCATCCACCTCAACCGGGGACGGCTGCGGCTGGCCCAGATGGACCTGGAAACCGCCATGCAGGCGGCGGACGCCGGCTGGCGAACGTACTTGGAAGTGGCCTGCGTGACGCTGGCCGAGATCTACATTGCCCGGGACGATCTGGCCGCCGCCGACGCCCTGTTGAAGCGGGTGCCGCTGGAGGAAGAACGCGTGCCGCTGGTCCAGGCCATGGCCCTGCAGCTGTACGGAGTGGTCACCGCCGGGCATGGTGAGCACCAGGAGGCCCTGGAGTTCTTCTCCGCGGCGATGGACCTGGACGCAGGCCTGGGCCCCACGTTGAGTCTGTGGACGCGCAGCACCATCGAATCCGCCGCGCGCGCCGGGCAGACCGAATACGCCGCCGCGGTGGCCGCCGAGCTGCTGCAGGAGGTCCGGTCCTTCGGCGCTCCCCGCCTGATCGGCACGGTGCTGCGGCTCGCCGCGCTGGCCCAGCCCGGCCGGACCGCCGTGGTCATGCTGCGGGAGGCCATCGCGCTGCTGGAGGCGCACGAAGGCCGGTACCAGCTGGCCCTTGCCTTGGCGGATCTGGCGGAGACCTGCCTGCAGTCCGCGCAGGCCGACGACCTGCAGGTGTTCCGCACCGAGGCGCTGGCCGCCGCACGGAAGTCCTTGGTGCTGGCCAACCGGATCGGCGCCGCCGCGGTATCGCGCCGCATGACGCGGCTGCTGGCCCAGCAGGACTCCCACCTGCCGCTGATCGCGGAGAACAAGGCGGACCGGCTGACGCCGGCCGAGTACCGGGTCTGCGCGCTGGCGGCTAAAGGACTCACCAACCGCAAGATCGCCGCCGAACTGTTCATCACCATCAAGGCCGTGGAGTGGCACCTGTCCCGCTCCTTCGCGAAGCTGGAAATCAGCTCACGCAAGGCCCTGCCCACCGTGATGGACCCGCAGGACTAAGTACAGCCCAGCCGGCAAGTGGCCGGCGGGACGCGCAACCGACAACGCCACCAGACAACCACCAGCTCAAGGAGGGCACATGCGGGTTTCCGTACTGCACGAGGCGGGCCTGCCCCGTCCGTACAGCGAATCCAGGCCGCTGGTCATCGAAGATCTGGACACTCCGATGCCAAGGCGCGGCGAGGTCGGCGTCGACATCAGCTATTCCAGCCTCTGCCACTCGGACCTTTCCGTGGTCGACGGCAGCCGGGTGCGCCCCTTGCCGATGGCACTTGGGCATGAAGCCGTTGGCCGCATCGCCAGCATCGGGGAAGGCGTGGACGATGTGCGGATCGGCGACCATGTGGTGTTGGTTTTCGTTCCCAGTTGCGGGCAGTGCCGCACCTGTCTGGCCGGCCGGCCGGCGCTGTGCGACCGCGCCGCCGAGGCGAACGGCAGCGGCGACCTGCTGCACGGCCAGGCGCTGCTGCGTTCTGCCGACGGCGGCAGGATCAACCACCACCTGGGCGTCTCCGCGTTCTCGGATCACGCGGTGGTCGCGCGGGAGTCGGTGGTGGTGGTCGACGAGGACATCCCGGACGAGGTGGCGGCCATGTTCGGGTGTGCCGTCCTGACCGGCATGGGCGCGGTGATCAACACGGCGCAGGCAGAAGCCGGGCAGACGGTGGCAGTTTTTGGGCTGGGGGCCGTGGGACTGGCATCGGTGATGGCAGCCAGGATTTCAGGGGCCGCGGATGTCATTGCGATCGATCCAAATACTGCCAAGCATGCCGTGGCATTGAAGGCCGGTGCCACCGCGGTGGGGACGCCGGAAGAAGCCGCCGCGCTGGCAGCAAAGGCGGCTGGCGGCGTCGACATTGCCATCGAAGCCGCCGGCTCCGCCCGCGTGCTGGCCGGCTGCCTGGAGGTCACCAATCGGGGAGGCGCCGTCGTCGCCGTCGGCCTCCCGCATCCCTCGCAGGAACTCAGCGTGCCGGCCCTGCAATTCGCCGGCATGGGCAAGCGCCTCCTCGGCTCCTACATGGGCGACGCGATTCCGAGGCGCGACATTCCCCGCTACCTCGGGTACTGGCGCGAGGGCCGGCTTCCCGTCGAACTGCTGCACACGGACACCTACCCGCTGGACCAGATCAACGAAGGCCTCGAAATCAACGAAGGCCTCGAAGCCCTGGCGCAAGGGCAGGTTGTCCGGAGGCTCTTTAAGGCCTGAGAGCGCAAGGGAGCCGAACGCCTTTCCTCAGTGAGGTGTCTGGGTGCTCCGCTCCAAGGCGCGGTGGTGGGTGCGCAGTTGGAGCAGCGTAGCGTCGAGCAAAGGTGTTGCGACCCGGAGCTTCCTAGCGCGGGCGGCGAGGCCTCCCAGAATGTGCTCGGCCTCCACCGGGTCACCGTGCTGGAGGTCCCGATAGAGCGACGACGTGAAAGACGAGCCCGCTTCGGTGAGCAGACCAATGCTTTGGGCGTGGCCTGCGGCGCTGACGGCGTGGCCGGCGCTCCGGGCGACCTCTTCCGTCTCGGCGATGGCCCGGAGGATGTGCGCCTCGCCGCCGGCGGCGAGGATATCCCCGATTGTGCCGCGGAAGAGGCAGGTGATGACGCCGGCGGAAGCGATGAATGCCCATTTCTCCCACAGTCGCGTCAGCACGTCATCATCAACGGTGAGCTCGATGCCGGGAACGTTGAGCGCCTGGGGAATCTCTGCCTTCAACGTCGAACCGTCAAGGGTGCCGACCGTCATCGTGCACAGCGGGGTCATCTGCAGGACCGTGCCCGCCTCGTCGAGGGTTGCGACGATCTTAACGAGGCCGCCCAGGACCTGGCCGGGGTATGCCGCCTGAAGGGCATCGAGGTGGTCCATGCCGTTGAGCATCGGCAGGATCATCGTCGCCGGTCCAATAGCGGGGGCCGCGGTGTTGAGCACGTCGGCGAGGGCGGGAGCCTTGACGGCAATGATGAGCAGGTCGTAGTGGTCGCCGGGTGCGATCGTCGTGGTTGTCTTCGCCTGCAGAGTGCGGCGGCCGTCTGGCGCGTCCAAGGTCAGGCCATCGCGTGCGAGTTGTTCCGCGCGGCGCGGGCGGACCAGGAAAGTTACCTCACGTCCGGCTTCGATGAGGCGGGCGCCGAAGCTGCCGCCGGTCGCTCCGGCTCCGGCAATCAGGATTCTCATGGGGCTCCTTGCGTGATGCGCGCTGACGATGCCGATCAGGGTTCGTGACCATTGTGGCGCACACGCAGTCCGTCCCGCTTCCTCGCAAAACCTCGCCCAAGACGTCGCCTGCTGCCAGCGGCGCTCCGGTAAGGACAGCAGCACCCTAGGGTTTTCTAACTAGGGTGGATTGATCTGGAATCCGCGCGGGTCCTCGACCATGATTGAAGGTGTCAGCAACCGGACGGGAGACCAACCGGAGGCGGCGGTATTGGGATCCGAGTTGGGGGACCTGCCTTCGGGCGGTGGATCCAGATGCCGCACACGAAATGGCTCGAAGTGAGTTGGCTAATGGGGAGGCCTGACTTTGAGCCATTTCGTATGCCCGGGCCATGACAGACTGGTTCAGTGGCCCATCTCGACGTCTCCAATATTGACTATTTCCTCTCCGACGGCCGCCAGTTGCTCAACGGCGTCGGCTTCAAGGTCGGCGACGGCGCCAAAACGGCCCTGATCGGACCCAACGGAACCGGCAAGACCACCCTGCTTCGGATCATCGCCGGGGACGTTTCCCCGGACGACGGCGCCGTGGCCCGCTCGGGCAGCATGGGCATCATGCGCCAGTTCGTCGGCCAGGTCCGCGACCAGACCACCGTCCGGGACCTGCTGGTCGGCGCCGCGCCGCCGGCCCTGGCCGCCGCCGCGCGCGCCGTGGATGAGGCGGAGCTGGCCATGATGGAACACGACGACGAGCCCACCCAGATGCGCTACGCCCAGGCGATCGCGGACTGGGGCGATGCCGGCGGGTACGAGCAGGAGACGGTCTGGGACGAGGTCACGATGGCCTCGCTGGGCGTGCCCTTCGACCGGGCGCAGTACCGCAACGCATCGACCCTGTCCGGCGGCGAACAGAAGCGGCTGGTGCTGGAAGCACTCTTCTCCGGACCGGACGAACTGCTGCTGCTGGATGAGCCGGACAACTATCTGGACGTTCCCGGCAAGCGCTGGCTGGAGGACAAGCTGCGCGAGTCGCGGAAGTCGGTGCTGTTCGTCAGCCACGACCGTGAGCTGCTGGCCAATGCGGCCACCCGGATCGTGACGCTGGAGCCGGGCGCCCTCGGTGCCACCGCCTGGGTCCACGGCGGCGGCTTCGAAAGCTACCTGCAGGCCCGCGACGACCGGAACGCGCGGTTCGAGGAACTGCGCAAACGCTGGGACGAGGAGCACGCCAAGCTCAAAGAGCTGGTGAACATGTACAAGAACAAGGCGGCCTTCCGCTCGGACATGGCGAACCGCTACCACGCGGCGACCACCCGGCTGCAAAAGTTCCTTGAGGCCGGACCGCCGGAGGCCGTGCCGATCGAGCAGAACGTGCAGATGCGGCTCAAGGGCGGGCGCACGGCCAAACGGGCGGTGGTGGCCAGCAAGCTGGAGCTCACCGGGCTGATGAAGCCGTTCAGCACCGAGATCTGGTTCGGCGACCGGGTCGGCGTGCTCGGCTCCAACGGCTCCGGCAAGTCGCACTTCCTGCGCCTGCTGGCCAGCGGCGGCACCGATCCGGAAAGGGAGCACCTGCCGGTCTCAGAGGTGCAGATCGCCGAGGTGCCGCACACCGGCACGGTCAAGCTTGGCGCCAGGATCCGGCCCGGGTTCTTCGCCCAGACCCACGTGCGGCCGGACCTGCTGGGCAAGTCCCTGGTGGATATCCTGCACCGCGGCGACGACCACCGCTCCGGCCTGGGCCGCGAAGCGGCAGCCGCCGTGCTGGACCGCTACGGCCTGGCCCGGCAGGCGGAGCAGTTGTACGACTCGCTCTCCGGCGGCCAGCAGGCCCGGCTGCAGATCCTGCTGCTGGAACTGTCCGGCGCCACCCTGCTGCTGCTCGACGAGCCCACCGACAACCTGGACCTGCATTCCGCCGAGGCACTGGAGCGGGCCATCGACGCGTTCGAGGGCACGGTGCTGGCGGTGACCCACGACCGCTGGTTTGCGCGCAGCTTCGACCGGTTCCTGGTCTTCGGGTCCGACGGCAAGGTTTACGAAAGCGACACCCCGGTCTGGGACGAGGATCGTGTTGTCCGGGAACGCTGACCCCTCGAACGCGGTGTCCGGGAACGCTGAGCAGGAAGGGCGGACGGGCAAGTCAGCCGCCGGCCGCCCTTCCAGCGGTCCGCCCCGCCAAGCGAAGATGGCGAAGTACGCCACCTTCGCCATCTTCGCGCTGAACGGACTGGTCTTTGCCAGTTGGGCAGCCAGGATTCCCGCGGCCGCTGCAGCGTTGGACATCAGCGCCGGCCAAATTGGCGCCCTGTTGCTGGCGCTCGGGTTGGGCTCGGTCATTTCGCTGCCGCTGGCCGGACCCATCGCGGCCCGGATCGGCACGGCCAACACCGTCCGCGCCGGCGGCCTGATCGCAGCCATCAGCGCTGCAGGCCTCGCCGTGACGCTCGCCCTCGGAACGGTTCCGGGCGCTGCCGCTGCGCTGTTCTGCTACGGCATTGGCGTGGCGTGGTGGGACGTGGCGCAGAACATCGAAGGCGCCGACGTGGAGCGGAAGCTGCTGCGCACCATCATGCCGCAGTTCCATGCCGCCTTCAGCCTCGGCGCATTCGCCGGCGCGATGCTCGGCGCGTGGCTCTCCGTGCTCGGCGTCTCGCTCTCCGTCCATCTGGCGGTGCTGGCCGCGGTCGTCGCGGTCGCCACTTGGCTGGTGCCGCGCGCCTTCCTGCCCCATCTGCCGCGCCATGAGGAGCACGACGGCGGTGCTCACCGCGGGCGGTTTGCCGCCTGGCGTGAACCGCGGACCGTGCTGATCGGCGTCGTCGTCCTCGGCGCCGCCCTGACCGAAGGTGCCGCCAACGACTGGATCGCGCAGGCCACCGTCGTCGGGCTCGGTGCCAGCGAAGCCTTGGGCGCGGTGATGTTCGGCGTCTTCGTGGCCGCCATGACGCTGCTGCGCTTTGCCGGCGGCCGGTTCATCGACCGCTGGGGCCGGGTGGCCGTGCTGCGGATCAGCCTGGGCGCCGCGCTGGCCGGCCTGCTGGTCTTTGTGTTCGCGCCGAACCTGCCGCTGGCCTTCGCCGGTGCGGTGCTCTGGGGAGCCGGCGCCGCACTGGGCTTCCCGATGGGCATGTCCGCGGCGGCGGACGATCCCGTCCGCGCCGCCGAGCGCGTCTCGGTCGTCTCCACCCTGGGCTACGTGGCCTTCCTGGCCGGCCCGCCGTTCCTCGGTTTCCTCGGCGAACACGTTGGCATCCGCAACGCCCTGCTCGCCGTCGCCGTCCTGATGGTCGCCTCGCTGCTCACCGCGCCGGCCGCACGCGAGCAGCGGCACCCGCGGCCGTAGTCGGCTAGGACAACTCGCCAGAACACTTCTCTCCCTACGCCTGAACGCTCGCCATCACGGCTTGGTCTGAAGGGGGAATTTGGCGTCCGGTGAGTTTTCCCGACATACTGTTGGCATCATCCCGACAGTATGTCGGGAAAACCACCATGTGACGATAAGGCCAAATTTTATGTTTCTTGCGCTGAGGGAACTGTCCTTCGCCAAGGGTCGGTTCAGCCTGATGGGCGCCGTGATAGCGCTGATCTCGGTGCTGACGGTGATCCTTTCAGGACTGTCATCCGGTTTGGTGAACGATGGAGTGTCCGGGCTGAAAGCGCTGCCTGCCACGGCGTTTGCCTTTGACGAGGGGACCAAGACCGACAACGCGTTTTCACGCTCCGTCGTCGACCAAGACCAAATACAGAGCTGGCGCGGCCAAGAGGGTGTTGCTGAGGCTGCTCCCATGGGCAGCTCCATGCTGAACGCCACCAGCGACAGCGGGAAGCAGGTGGATCTCGCATTCTTCGGAGTCGAGCCGGATTCTTTCCTGGCCCCCGAGGCATCCGAGGGCGAGCAGGTCGGCCCCGTTGCCGGGATCGTCGTTTCTGAGACGGCGCGCGATGAAGGAATAGACCTGGGAACCGTGCTGACGCTGGACCGAATCGACACTGAACTGACGGTGATCGGCTTCACCCAAGGCCAGGCCACCTTCGGGCATGTCGACATCGCGTATCTGCCGCTGGCCACATGGCAATTGATTGCTGCCGGGCAGGCCACGGCCGGAGCTCCCACCGCTGAACAGGTCGACGCCCTCGATTTCGAGCTGGCGAGTGTCGTGGCTATCCGCGCCGCCGACGGCCGCTCCATTGACCTGGCTGCGGGAGACGCCGTCGCCGGAACCACGTCGATGCCGCTGACCGAATCGTTCAACGCTTCCCCCGGCTATCAGGCCGAAACCATGACGCTGAGCATGATCCAGGTCTTCCTGTATGCCATCTGCGCGCTGGTGGTGGGCGCCTTCTTCTCGGTCTGGACCATCCAACGCAGGCATGAGATCGCTGTCCTGCGGGCCATCGGTGCACCCGTGCGGTTCCTGCTGCGCGATGGACTGGCCCAAGCGGCACTTCTGCTGGTCCTCTTTACCGCTGTTGGCTTGGCCGCGGGTGTCGGCCTTGGCACCGCCATGCCGGCGGGCATGCCATTCGCCTTGGAATACGGGCCGGTGATGACCGCGGCGCTCATGACGATCGTGCTCGGACTGGTCGGCGCCGCCGTCTCGATTGTTCGTATTGCCCGCATTGATCCCCTGACCGCACTGGGAGGACAGCGATGAGCCAGCTCGCGCACCAAACCGATCTCCGTTCTTCACGCCCACAAGCATTGGCTGGACTGGAACTGGAAGATGTCAGCCTCACCTTGGGGGATGGCGAAGACCGCATCAAGGTCCTCGACCGGGTCGGCCTGACCGTCCAAAGCGGCGAGTTTGCCGCCGTCGTCGGCCCTTCCGGCTCAGGCAAATCCTCACTGCTTGCCATTGCCGGGGCGCTGTCTCTCCCGGACACAGGAACAGTGCGGGTCGGCGGAGAGGACATTACGGCGCTGAAGCCCTCCGCTCGGGCGCTGCATCGGCTGAAGAACGTTGGTTTCGTGTTTCAGTCGGGAAACCTCATTCCTTCCCTCACCGCGGGCGACCAACTGCGAATGGTAAACCGGCTCGCCAAGGGACCGCGCAGCTTCAGCCCGGATCCGTTGCTGGAAGCGGTGGGCATGGCGCACCGCATCAAGCATCGGCCCGGCCAACTCTCCGGAGGTGAACGTCAGCGCGTCGGCATCGCCCGGGCAATGGTCACCCGGCCGGCTGTGATGCTGCTGGATGAGCCGACCGCGGCCCTGGACAGCGCGCGCAGCCATGAAGTTGTGGTCCTTCTGGCTGAGCGATCCCGCGAACTCGGCATCGCCACCGTCATGGTCACGCACGACACCTCTGTGCTGAAGCACTGCGATTCCGTGTATGAAATGGAAGACGGCAGGCTGAACAAGCGCTAGCGAGGACACGGTGGTGGCGGTGACGGTGGAAACGCCGGCACCGCCGCCACTCCCATCTGCGGGATAACCTAGGGGCAGCCGTGGAACACCAAGATGGGAGGGGCAGACCGGTTCATGCCGCGAATCAAAGCGTCCAGCGTTGTTGAACATCGCGCTCAGCAAGAGGAAGCCATCCTCAATGCCACCTTTGACCTGCTCCACGAACTGGGGGCGCCCCCTACCCTGGCCCAAGTCGCGGGCCGGGCAGGTATGGCCAGAACATCCATCTACCAGTACTTCAAATCGCCTACGGAACTCCTGCAGGCTGCCGCCCGGGAAGTCTACCCACGATGGTTTGCCCGCGTTTCCGGCGCCGTGGACGAGGCCGCCACCCCAACTGAAGCGGTGTTGGCCTATGCGACGACCTGCATTGACCTTGTCGCCGAAGGCGGCCACGCCGTAGGAACTGCATTGGCTTCCATCACGCCGGATCCAGACCTCGACGAGCAGGCCGAACAGATGCATGCTTCCGCCCGCCAACCTCTCGTCGATGCCCTGCAAAGACTGGGGATCACCGAGCCTGAACCAATAGCCGACCTGGTAACAGCGGTCATCCACGCTGCAGGGCAGATGGTTGAACAAGGCATCGAACGCCAAAAGGTGCACAGCCACCTCCGCACCATGCTGGGACACTTGGGCTAGCAAGGGACCGAGTCGGTCTCCGGCAGCAACTAGCGATCGCACCGAGGACGCGGCAGATGAACTCGGTCTGAGGATGGTTGCAATGCGCCCACGGACCTCCGCCGGGCCGCACTGCGGTGAGGTAGAAAGGGTGCACCACGGGGTCGAGCAGGACTCGCCACTGTTCTGGTGACGGTTGAGGGAATTCCTGGCCGCGCCTCGCTGCGGACCGTCCCGACCACCCGCGAAATTAGTGCGCGGCGGACACAGAGATGCCGCTTCGAACAGACGCCAACAACGGCTGCCACTGGAAATTAATCAGGCTCGCACCGATCCTTGTAGAACCACCAATGGGGGCCTTCAACAGCAGGAGGCAAGGTCATGAGTAATCCATCGGCTAATTCGGAAATCAAGGCAAAGCACCGGGCCATGTGGGCACTGGGCGACTATCCCGCCGTCGCCACGGAGGTGGTCTCCGCGCTGGGACCCGCCCTGGTCCAGGCAAGTGGCATCAAGCAGGGCGACCGCGTTCTGGATATTGCGGCTGGGTCCGGCAACGCGACCATTCCGGCCGCGCAGGCTGGGGCGCGGGTCACCGCCGCGGATCTCACTCCCGAACTGTTCGAGCAGGGGCGCAGATTGGCCCAACAGGCGGGGGTTTCCGTGGACTGGCAGGAGGCGGACGCCGAGGACCTTCCGTTCAGCGACGGCTCCTTCGACGCCGCGATCTCCTGCGTGGGGATCATGTTCGCTCCCAACCACCAAGCCAGTGCCGACGAACTGGTCCGGGTGCTGCGGAGCGGAGGTGCGATCGCCCTTTCCAACTGGACCCCGGAAGGCTTTATCGGCCAGATGTTTTCGACCATGAAGCCCTATGCACCCCCGCCGCCCCCGGGTGCGCAGCCGCCGCCCCTCTGGGGCAGCCAGCAGCACGTGGAGGACTTACTTGGCGACCGGGCCACCGACGTCGTGGCCCGCCGCGAAAAGCTGACGGTCGACAGGTTCGATACCGCTGAGGAATTCCGCGACTTCTTCAAGGCCTGCTATGGCCCCACGATCAACACGTACCGGAACATCGCAGAGGATCCGGACCGGGTGCAGGCCCTCGATCAGGCACTTGTGGAACTGGCCCGCCGGAACGATCTCGGCGGCGGCACGATGGAATGGGAATACCTGCTGTTCACAGCCCGCAAGAGGTAAGCGTGCTGGACCGACGGTCAGGAATCCGGATCTTCATCGGCTTCCCGAGTTGGTCCATGTCCTGCACGCCGTCACGGGCGTCCTGGCATCTGACGCGGCCCAGAGGAGCTGAAGTCGCGGTTTCGAAGCAAAGAACTGATCGGGGGAACCGGGTGGCCGCGGAAGTGGATTCCCACCATGACCGCCACGGCTATCGCCCCGAGAACTCCGCAGATGATGTCCGTCATCGTGTCCTGGAGGCTGGCATTTTGTGCGTGCATGCCTAGGAGTCCGTCGCTGGTGTACTCGGCGATTTCCCATGCGGCAGCGACGAAACCGCCAGAGGCCACCACCCCGGACACAACCAGAAAGGGCGGAAGATCAAGGTGTTTCCTGCGGCCGACGATACCGAGGGCGAACGTGATGGCGCACCCTACGAGCAACCCCGAGAACACATGGATGACCTTGTCCCAATCGGGCCTGAATGCATAGAGCCCCAACCGGGTGCCGGCGAACGGTCCCGCAATCAGGAACCCCAGATAGCAGCCGTGCAACCACGCGGGGAACCTGGCCTCGATGCCCCGCTCCAACGCGGAGGGGACCAGTGCGGCCACGGCCAACAAGGCCGGAACCAGGGCCTCGTTCCACGAATTCGTTAGGGCCGCCGCTCCCAGAAAACCAAGAAAGAGCGCCTCCACCGGGATCAACATCACCGTTCCGGGTACGGCCAGGAGCGACCTGACACCCGCGCGGAACGGTCCGGTTACCGTGCCGGTATCGCCTTCCCTGCCCGCGGGGTGGCCGACCAAGGGGGCACGGCTCTCCGGGCGCGTGAGGCTCCTGTCCGGCAAGTCGGCGGCGCCGGAGGGGTCGGGGGCGGGCGGCAGATTCATGGTGTGGAGACGCTATCGGCCTGAGCTCAGGTGCGCAAGGAGCGCGATCCGGCTGGGTGGGACAGGTGGGCTTCCCATCGTTCTTCCACACCTTGGCTGCCATCAACTACAGTGACCCCATCACCTACAAAAGCTCCTCCTCTGCCGTCGCACGCAGACTGTCCAACAATCTGGCCGTCTCGCGGAATCAGTGGACCGACGGCGAGGGCCGGGTCATCCTCGCCGCCGGGACGACCGGCCAAAACTGGCACGCCGCACCGGTGGCCCTATGAACCTGGAAGAGCTGGTCGCACGTGTCAGGCAGTGGAAAGCCTCCAACGAGGCGCCCGTTGTTGTCGGCGTGGTCGGCGCGCCCGGCGCCGGCAAGACCACCCTGGTGGAAAGCCTCTTCAAGGAATTGAACAAGGACAGTCCGGAACCCGAAGTCCAGGAGTTCGCCCACGTCCCGATGGACGGGTTCCACCTCTCGGACCAGGAGCTGATCCGCCTTGGTCTCCTTGATCAAAAGGGCGCACCGGAGACCTTCGATGTGCACGGCTACGCCACGCTGCTTCAACGGCTGCGTTCGGAGCGGGATGCCGTGGTCTACGCGCCGGGATTCGAACGGACCCTCGAACGACCCATCGCCGGCGTCATCCCCGTCTTCCCGTCCGCCACCACCATCCTGACTGAAGGGAACTATCTGCTCCTCGACAGCCCCGAGTGGCGTAAAGTGCGCGGCCAGTGCACCGAGATCTGGTATTGCGAACAGGACGACGGCAAGCGCATCCAGCGCCTCATCCAGCGGCATATCGACTTCGGCAAGAGCCAGTCGGAAGCAGAAGCCTGGGTGAGAACAGTCGACGAAAGGAACGCCCAACTGATCCGCGCAACCCGGGCCGACGCAGACCTCATCGTCAGCTTGGAAGAAGTCGTCGGCGCTGCCTAGCTCAAAGAGGTGCGTGGGCCTGCGCACGGCGCCGAGACTATCTAGGTGGTGCGCTCTGGCTCAGGCCATGTGCGCAGCAGGTGCGGCCCCAGATCCTCGATGGTCGCTGCACCAATAAGCTGCATCGTCACCTCGATCTCCTTCGCCAGCAGTTCGATGACGCGGTCAACGCCTTCGCGCCCGCCGGCCATGAGTCCGTAAAGGTAGGCGCGCCCAATAAGGGTGAAGTCCGCTCCGGCGCATAGCGCAGCGACGATGTCCGCCCCGGACATGATCCCCGAGTCGAGGATGATCTCCACCCCGTCCCCGGCTTCGGCCCGCACCTCGGGCAGTGCGCGGAGCGAGACCGGCGCGCGGTCAAGCTGTCGCCCACCGTGGTTCGAGACGATGAGGCCGTCTGCTCCGGCGTCGAGCGCGCGGCGTGTGTCCTCGGCCGTCAGCACGCCCTTGACTAACAGTTTCCCGGCCCACACCGAGCGGATCCATTCAAGGTCGGCCATCGAGAGCGACGGATCGAACATTGAGTTGATCAGCGTCGGAAGGTCTTGGCTGGTCCCGGACAGCGACGCGAACGTCAGCGGGTCGGTGGTGAGGAAGTTGAACCACCACTCGGGCCGGTAGGAGGCATCGAGCACGGTTTTGATGGTCAGCCTGGGCGGAATCACCATGCCGTTGCGGGCATCCCTCAACCGCTGACCGGCGACCGGCGTGTCGACGGTGACGAGCAGCGTGTCGAAGCCTGAAGCCTCCGCGCGGCGCAGCAGGTCGAGCGACTTCTGCCGGTCCTTCCACAGATACAGCTGGAACCAGCGCCGGCCCTCGGGAGCGGCTGCGGCTACCTGCTCGATCGAGCGCGTGCCCATGGTGGACAGTGAGAACGGGATGCCCGCCGCGGCGGCAGCGGACGCGCCGGCGTCCTCACCTTCTGCATGCATGAACCGCGTGAACCCGGTCGGAGCTATTCCGAACGGCAGCGAGGAAATGCCGCCGGCGATCGACGTCGAGAGGTCAACCTTCTCGGTCCCGTGCAAAACGCGGGGGAGGAGCTCGACGGCGTCAAACGCCTCCCGTGTCCGTCCCACCGTGAGCTCACGCTGGGCGGCGCCATCCACGTAGTCGAAAGCGGGCGTGGGCGTGCGGCGCCTCGCGGTCGTTCGAAGGTCCCACACATCTGCGGCGTGAGCCAGCCGTGCGGCCCGGCGGTCCAGACTCGGGAGTTCGAACTTCAGCAGTGGGCGAAGTTCGCTCACGCGGGGGAATCTGCGCTTCATGAGGGTACCTCCAAGGGGTGGAATCAGGCGGCGGTGGTGCCGCGGCCGCGGGCCAAGAGTACGGCGATCACAGAAGATGCGCAGCATGCGGCAAGGAACAGCGCCGCCGACCACGTGCTGCCCTGTGCTGCCGCGATCAGCGCGCCCGCGATGAGCGGGCTCAGGCCTGCCACGATCGCACCGTTAAGCTCGCGTGCCAGCCCGACGCCGGAGAAGCGCCGATCCGGCGGGAACAGATTGGTCAGGAAAGCGCCTTGAGCGCCGCTCGTCATGGCAATCACGACGCCGTATCCCACGGCAATCGTGGCCGTCGCCACCGCGACCGATCCGCTGGTCAAGGCGGCGAACAGCGGGAACGCGAACAACGCGCCGGCGGCAGAGCCGATTGCCAGAACGCGGCCGGCCCCCAAGCGGTCGGCAAGCCAGCCGCCCGCGGGCGTTGCCACGACGCCCGCGAGGGAACCGACCGTGACGGCGAGCAGCGCCTCGGGACGGCTCATCCCCACGGCAGGGGAGGCCATCAAACCGATGGCGAACACCGCCATGATGTAGTTCAGGGCATTGTGACCGGTGATGGAGAAGAAGCCGATCAGGACGGCAACGGGGTCCTTGCGCAGGAGCTCCATCACGGGCAGCTTGCGCTTGCGCGCCTCGTCGGCGTGCTCGTTCGCCTGGCGGTATTCCGGCGTCTCCTCGAGTTTGGCACGGATGAAGAGGGCCACGAAGAACAGGACGGCAGAGGCGAGGAACGGGATGCGCCAGGCCCAGTCGAGCAGCGCGGCGTCGCCGGCCGAGGAGGCCCAGAGGAAGGCCACGGTGGCGAGGGCGATGCCCGCGGGTGGCGTCGCCAGCACGACGGCGGTGAAGAAGCCACGCCGCTTGGCGGGGGCAAACTCCGCGACGAGTGTCATGGCTCCGGCGAGTTCGGCGCCGGCGCCGAGCCCCTGAAGGAGGCGGAACGCGATCAGCAGGAGCGGGGCAGCAGCCCCGATCGCGGCCGCGGTCGGCAGCAGGCCAATGCCCACCGTCGCGGCACCCATGAGCAGAATCGTCAGCAGCATCGCGGGCCGTCGGCCGTGCCGGTCACCCAGATGTCCAATCAGCACCCCGCCCAACGGGCGGGCCACGAAGCCGACGGCAAAGGTCGCGAACGCCGCCAGCGATGCCTCGGACCCGCTTCCGGCAAAGAAGAGAGGCCCGATGACGAGGCCGGCTGCCGCACCATACAGCGCATAGTCGTACCACTCGATGAGCGTCCCGAGGGTGGCGGCGAAGAGAGCGCGCCGAGCGCCCGGGGTAAGCCTTGCGGGACTGCTGGCAACGGCGGTGTTGCTAGTGATGGTTCCTCCTGGGGCGCGGAAGCTCTGGGATGCTTGAAATATATTTCTAGCACGCAGTGATATGCTTCACCGCAATATTTCGTGAGGAGGGCCGTGGCCGAGTCGATGACCGATAGGGTCGCCAGCGCTTTGCGCCACCGGATCCTCTCAGGGGACTTGGCCCCAGGCTCCCTCGTGGTGGAGCCACGGTTCGCCGAGGAGTTCGGCGTCTCGAAAACCCCCGTGCGGGAGGCGTTGCGTCTCCTGACAACCGAGGGCCTCCTGACGGTGCTCCCTAAGAAGGGCTACCTCGTCGTGACGATGAGCTCGCATGACGTCGCCGAGGTCCTCGACCTCCGCATGCTCCTCGAGCCGCATGCCTGCGCGGGTGCCGCTACCTATGCGGACCACGCCCTGCTGACCACGTTGCGGGAGCTTTTGGACAAGCAGCGCGAGAAGGCTGTGGCCGAGCCGCTGGTGAGCATGGAATACGCCTACTCGTTCCACCGGGCCTTGGCGCGTGGCGGCCGGAACCGACGGCTTGACGACGTTCTGGCCCGTTGCCTCGGCGAGACCTCGCGCGCCTACCGCGTGCTGCCCGGACTTCACGCCCACTTGGCGGCGGAGCAGGAACTGATGGAGCACGAGGCCATCTACACAGCCGTGGCCGCCGCCGACGCCGCTGGCGCGGCCGAGGCCATGCGAACCCATCTGCGCAACGTGCGCTCCGCAATGGCCCGTCAATTCGAACGGCCGAGCGACCTCTGGGCTTAGGGCCGGCACCTCTTCCAGAAGACAGCAGCGCCCGGGGATCGGTCCGGGACAGCTCAGGGCTTCCCCCAGTAAAGCGGGCACAACTAAACCCCGTAGCGTCATCCGCAGGGATGATCCAGTCGGTCGCCAAGATCATCCTTGCGTGCGGTGTGCAGACGCCCGGCAATCCGTAACGTAGCTAGTGGCCCCGGGAATGGGCGCCACCCCACATACAAAGGACGGTTCAGATGATCGAGGCACAGGGCCTGGTCAAGGTCTACGGAAACAAACCGGCAGTGCAGGGCATCTCCTTCACTGTGCAGCCCGGCCGGGTCACCGGCTTCCTGGGTCCGAACGGCGCAGGCAAGTCCACCACCATGCGGATGATCATGGGACTGGACCGCCCCACCTCCGGCGATGTGCTGGTCAACGGCAAGCACTACGCCAAGCACCGCGCACCGCTGCGCGAAGTCGGTGCCCTGCTGGACGCGAAGGCGGTGCACACCTCCCGCACGGCCTATAACCACCTGCGGGCGATGGCCGCCACGCACAGCATCCCCACCAAGCGGGTGCACGATGTGATCGAGCTGACCGGCCTCGGCGCCGTGGCCAAGAAGCGCGTCGGCGGCTTCTCGCTGGGCATGGGCCAGCGGCTGGGCATTGCGGCCGCGTTGCTGGGCGATCCGCAGACCATCATCCTGGACGAGCCGGTGAACGGGCTGGACCCGGAAGGCGTGCTCTGGGTGCGCAACCTGGTCAAGGCGTTGGCCGCCGAGGGCCGGACGGTGTTCCTGTCTTCCCACCTGATGAGCGAAATGTCGCTGACGGCGGACCATCTGATCGTGATCGGCCGCGGCCGGATCATCGCCGATGCGCCCATCGACGACATCCTGAACAACCGCGCCCAGCGGGTGCGGGTGCGCACCGACCGGCCGGACGTCCTCACCCGGGCGCTGGCCGGCGAAGGCGTCAGCGTCGAGGCCCGCGAACCGGAACTGCTGGAAGTCAGCGGCGTCGCGGCCCGCGCCATCGCGGAAACGGCCCTCGCCCAGCAGGTCCTGGTTTACGAACTGACCCCGCTGCAGGCATCCCTGGAGGAGGCCTACATGGACCTGACCAAGGACGAAGTCGAATACCATTCCGGCCCGGTGGCCGATGTACATGACCAGGCCGGCTCCGCAGAGTCCGGACGGCACGCTGCTGTCGCCGCCGGCGCCAGCCAGGAAGGAAACTGACCATGAGCGCTGCAACCCTGACTCCGCAAGCCAGGCGCGTCGCCGGCCCGGGCGTGAGCTTTCCCCGGACGCTGAACAGCGAGTGGATCAAGTTCACCACCCTGCGTTCCACCTGGGTGCTGCTGGCCACTACCATCCTGGTGATGGTGGGCATCGGCCTGCTCGGCGGCTGGGGCATTGCCACCGGCATGGAGCAGATGGAAGCCGCCGGCCAGGACCCGGCCGCGGCGGGCATGGACTCCTCCATCCTGTACCTGATGACCAGCGGCGGCCTTGACTTCGGCCAGCTGATCATCGGCTCGCTCGGCGTGCTGCTGATCGCCTCCGAATGCTCCACAGGCATGATCCGCTCCACCATGACGGCGGTGCCGTCGCGGCTGTCGCCGCTGTTCGCCAAGGCCCTCGTCGTCGCAGTGGTGGCCGCCGCCGTCGGAATTCTCTCCAGCTTTATCACATACTTCCTGCTGCAGCCGATCCTGGCCAATTACGGCAGGGAATTCGGGCTGGACGTGGACCACCTGGTCCAGTCCATGCTGCTCTCCGGCGTGTACCTGGCCGTGGTGGCGCTGATGGGCCTGGCCCTCGGCTCCCTGCTGCGCAACAGCGCCGGCGGGATCGTCTCCCTGGTGGTGCTGCTGCTGGTGCTGCCGATCGTCGCCCAGATCATCCCCTTCGACTGGGTTCAGGACGGCGTCATGCCCTACCTGCCCTCCAACGCGGGTCGGCAAATGGTGATGCTGGAAACCGCCGACGGCGACCTGACCCAGTGGCAGGGCGGCCTGGTCATGGCGGCCTGGGCCGCGGTGCTGCTGGCCGGCGCGGCGGTGACCACCAAGGCCCGGGACGTCTAAGCGCGCAGCTAGGCTCGATGCATGACTGACAAGCCTTCGGTGAGGGAGGCGGCGGAACGAACGGCCGCCGTCTCCTTCACCGAAATTTCTTCCAAGCGCCGGGGCCCCATCCGGCGCTATTTCCATACCCACCCGGTGGCGATGGACTGGGTGCTGATCGGCATCCATCTGCTGTTCGGGCTGCCGAATGCCGTGATGACCGCGGCCGACGGCGAGTGGTCGCCGCTGGTGCTCCTGTTGGCTGGCGGCGCGGCGCTGGTGTGGCGCCGCCGTTACCCGCTGCTGGTGCTGGCGGCCATTGCGGTGGTGGACATGCTGATTGTGCTGCTGACCAGCACCGGCAGCGGCTCCTTCGCCATGTGGTTCGCCGTCTACACGGTGGCAACCACCCAGCCCGCGGTGCGCGCCATCGGGGCGGCGGTGCTCGCCGTCGTGCCGATGATGGTGGTCATGGCGGTCCGGATGCCGCCGGAGATCGCCAAGCAGATCGCCAGCGGGGAGGTCCCGGCATTTGTCGGCCTGATCACCGGGCTGGTCCTGGTCCTGGCGAACGTCATCGCCGCGGGGATTGGCGTCACCGTGCGCAGGGACCGGATGCACGACGCCGAACTGCAGCGCTGGGCGGCGGACAACACCAAGCTGGCGTCGGCGAACGAACGCACCCGCATTGCGCGGGAGATGCATGACGTGGTGGCGCACTCGCTCTCGGTGATGATCGCGCTCTCGGACGGCGCCGCCGTCGTGGTCCGCAAGGATCCGGAGCGCGCCGGCCAGGTCCTGGACCAGCTCTCGGCGACGGGCCGCACGGCGCTGGCGGACATGCGCCGGGTGCTGGGCGTGCTGCGCACCGAGAACGGCGTGGAAGCGGCCCCGCTGGCGCCGGCCCCGTCCGGCGATCAGCTGACCGGGCTGCTGGACGGCTTCCGCGCGGCGGGCCTGCCGCTGCGCACGGTGATGGCCGGGCCGCCGCTGCCGGACGACCAGAATTTCCGGCTGACCGTGTTCCGGATTGTGCAGGAGTCGCTGACCAACGTGCTGCGCTACGCCAAGGGAGTGTCCCGGGTGGACGTGGCGTTGATCCGCGACGGCGACGCCGTGCACATCACGGTGTCGGACGACGGCCGGCAGGTTGGCACGCCGGATTCGCTCGGTGCCGGCCAAGGCCTCGTCGGTATGCGCGAGCGGGCCGCCATCTACGGCGGCCGCGTTGCCAGCGGCCCACGATCCGGCGGTGGTTGGATGGTGGAAGCAACCCTTTATTGGCCCGGAGAGGAAGACAAGAGTGTCTGAGAGCACCGAAAGCATCCCGGCGGGGCCGGTGAGGGTCCTGCTGGTGGACGACCAGCCGCTGCTGCGGATGGGCTTCAAGCTCATCCTCGAAGGCGAGGACGACGTCGCAGTGGTGGGGGAGGCGTCCGACGGCGCCGAGGCGCTGGAGTTGACGCGGCAGCTGGTGCCGGACGTGGTGCTGATGGACGTGCGGATGCCGGTGCTGGACGGGATCGAGGCGACCCGGCAGATTGTCACCGCCGGGCTGCCGGCCCGGGTGATCATCCTGACCACCTTCGATCTGGACGAGTACGCCTTCGCCGGGCTGCAGGCCGGAGCCAGCGCCTTCCTGCTGAAAGACGTGGCCCCGGCAGAACTTGTCCAGGCGGTGCGGCTGGTCTCCTCCGGCGACGCCGTGGTGGCGCCGCGGGTGACGGCGCGCCTGCTGGAGACGTATGTTCGCGGCCTCGCCCCGACCGGCAGTCCCGCGGCCCCGCCGCAGCGCGACCCGTTGCTGGATGACCTGACGCCGCGGGAACTCGAAGTGCTGGAAACCATTGCGGAGGGCCTGTCCAACGCTGAAATCGCGCACCGGTTCTTCCTCTCGGAGGCGACCGTGAAGACGCACGTGCGGCGGATCCTCGCCAAGCTGCACCTGCGCGACCGGGTGCAGGCCGTGGTCTACGCGTACGAGACCGGCCTGGTGGTGCCCAGCCAGGGGCTGGATTACTGAGGCGGGCAGGTTCCTGGGCACTGGCCGGTTTCTCGGCAGGAGCCCGGGGGCTGTGGAGGACGGGTCGGCTGCGCGGATTTACGCGCCCGGTCCGCTGTCCGGTAGCATTGATAAGTCTGTGCTGTCAGCACCAGCCGGTAATCCTTGTGACAATAGCCAAAACACTCTGAGTATCGCTGTGCGGTGGCAGGCAGGCAACGCAACAGAACCTCCTGTTACGGAAAGACCGTGACCGCTTAGCCCGAAGGAGGTGGGTTCACAATGCGTGCTTATGAACTGATGGTAATCATCGACCCCGAGGTCGAAGAGCGTACCGTAGAGTCCTCGCTCGACAAGTTCCTCAACGTTGTCCGCAACGATGGTGGAACCATCGACAAGGTGGACATCTGGGGACGCCGCCGGCTCGCCTACGACATCAAGAAGAAGTCCGAAGGCATCTACGCGGTGGTCAACTTCACCGCCACTCCCGCCACTGCTGCTGAGCTTGACCGCCAGCTTGGTCTGAACGAGACCATCCTGCGCACCAAGATCACCCGCCCGGAGGAGCAGAAGATCTCCGCTGAGTAATCAGCTGTGATCGCCGCGTCCTTTCCGGGACCGGCATTGACGAAGACAATCCCGCGCACCACTAGGCAAGCGGGACTAGGACATCAGGAGGCAACATGGCAGGCGAAACCGTTATCACGCTCGTCGGTAATCTCACCAACGATCCCGAGCTGCGGTTCACTCCGTCCGGGTCCGCGGTAGCGAACTTCACCGTTGCATCCACGCCGCGGACCTTCGACCGCCAGTCCAACGAGTGGAAGGACGGGGAAACCCTGTTCCTCCGCGCGTCGGTGTGGCGCGAAGCTGCCGAGAACGTCGCAGAGACCCTGACTAAGGGCATGCGCGTGATCGTCCAGGGCCGGCTGAAGTCCCGTTCGTACGAAACCAAAGAAGGCGAAAAGCGTACCGTCATGGAGCTTGAGGTCGACGAGATCGGCCCCTCGCTGCGCTACGCCTCTGCCAAGGTCACCCGTACCCAGCGCTCCGGCGGCGGGCAGGGCGGCTTCGGCGGCGGTCAAGGCGGCCAAGGTGGCTTTGGCGGCGGCGGCTTCGGCGGAAACCAGAACCAGGGCGGTTGGGGCGGACAGCAGTCCGGCCAGCAGCCCGCACCCCAGGATGATCCGTGGGGAGCACCGGCCGGCGGCAACTCCGGCGGCTGGGGCAACGGTCCGGATTCCAACGAACCCCCCTTCTAACAACAAACCCCATCCCGTGGAAAAGATCCACGGGCTCCACGAGAAAAAGGAGCTCCACGATGGCTAAGGCTGAAATTCGTAAGCCCAAACCAAAGTCCAACCCCTTGAAGGCCGCTGACGTCACCGTCATCGACTACAAGGACGTAGCTTTGCTGCGCAAGTTCATCTCTGACCGCGGAAAGATCCGCGCCCGCCGCGTGACTGGTGTCACCGTGCAGGAGCAGCGCAAGATCGCACTGGCTATCAAGAATGCCCGCGAAGTTGCCCTGCTGCCCTACTCCGGCGCTGGCCGCGGCTAAGCGAAGCGAAGAGGAGAGAGTACTGACATGGCAAAGCTCATTCTGACCCACGAAGTGACCGGTCTCGGCACTGCTGGCGACGTCGTCGAGGTAAAGAACGGTTACGCCCGTAACTACCTTCTGCCCCGCGGCTTCGCCCTGACCTGGACCAAGGGCGGCGAGAAGCAGGTGCAGTCCATCAAGGCTGCCCGTGCCGCTCGCGAGATCGCATCCCTGGAAGACGCACAGCAGCTCGCAGCCAAGCTGTCCGGCAAGCCGGTCACCCTGACCGTCAAGGCCGGGGAATCGGGCCGTCTGTTCGGCACGGTCAAGCAGGCCGACGTTGCTTCCGCCGTCGAGGCCGCCGGCCTCGGTGCCATCGACAAGCGCAAGGTCGAACTGACCGAGCGCATCAAGTCGGTGGGCAACTACCAGGCGACCGTGCGTCTGCACGAAGAGGTCTCCGCAGTCATCGACCTGAAGGTCGTTGCAGGCTAACCGCCTCAGATTAAGCAGCATGCCGGGTCCGTTGCGGGCCCGGCATGCTGCATTTAAACGCGTATTAGCACCGGTACGCTGTAACCCATGAGCACACATCAGTTCAGCCAGGTGGACGTCTTCGCTACCGGACCGTGCACGGGCAATCCGCTGGCCGTGGTCTCGGCGGCCGAGACCCTGGATGGCGAGCAGATGCAGCGCTTCGCCAACTGGACCAACCTGTCCGAGACCACCTTCTTGTTGCCGCCGGACAGCCCGGAAGCCGACTACCGGGTCAGGATCTTCACGCCCAGCGGTGAACTGCCCTTCGCCGGACACCCGACCCTCGGTACGGCCGCGGTCTGGCTCGCCGACGGCGGGCTGCCGCAAGCCGACGGCGTGATCATCCAAGAATGCGCCGCAGGCCTGGTGAAGGTGAAGAACGACGGCGGACGGCTGGCTTTTGCTGCCCCGCCGCGGCGCCGGTCCGGGCCGTTGCCGGAGGAGAATGTGGCCAAGATCTGCGCGGCCCTGGGGCTGGACCGCGGCGACGTGCTGGGCCACCAGTGGGCCGATAACGGCCCGCAGTGGCAGGCCCTGCAGCTCCGGGACGCACAAGCCGTCCTGGACGTGGTGCCGGACTATGCGGCGCTGTCACCCTTCGGCGTCGGCCTGGTCGGCGCCCACTCCGGCGGGACCGGGATGGACTTCGAGGTCCGCGGACTGATGGGCTTCGAAGAGCTGCCGGCGGAAGACCCGGCCACCGGCAGCCTGAACGCCGCGCTGGCCCAGTGGCTGATCGGCGAAGACGCGGCTCCGGCCAGCTACACGGTCCGGCAGGGAACGGCGCTGGGCCGGGACGCCCGGCTGTATGTTGATGCGGACGGCGACGAGATCTGGATCGGCGGGGACGTGCAGACGTTGATCACCGGCACCGTCGACCTCTAAGACCGGCCCGGGCGGCCAGTTGGCCGGTGCAGACCGGCGTCGGCCAACAGGGAGCTATCCTGCGCCAGGCTAGCTCTGGAAGGTTTCCGGATCCGCCGTCGTGATGGTGCGGTAGCCGAGCTCAATCAACTCCCTGAGCACGTCAAGGTCGATGTCCGCCAGCTTGTTGACGTACAGGCAGGCGACACTGGTCTTGTGCTTGCCCAGACGTTCCAGCAGCGGCGCGGACTCCGGCGCGTAGGTCAGTCCGTAGAGGGCCAGGTTGCCCTTCCGGGGGGAGAAGCCGACGGCAGCAGCGTCACCTTCGTGTCCGCTTGCGTACTTGTAGTGGTAGCTGCCGAAGCCGATGATCGACGGCCCCCACATGACCGGTTCCTGGCCGGTGATTTCCCGCATCAACTCCACGACGGTTTCGCCGTCCTGCCGCCGGACCGGATGTTCCACTGATGCGAGGAACTCCTCGACGGGAACGTCGGTCGGTGCGGTTTTGTTCTCGGCCATGGGTTGAAGTGTCGCAGAAAGCCGGAGGGGTTGCCAGCATCCGCCACAGCGTCCCCGTCCCTGTGGTCAGGACTCTTCTTCCGGTCCAATCAGATCCACAAACTCGCGCGCGTCAGCCTCGGTTGCTTCCGAATGGTCCAGGAGCAAGCGCACGGCGTCTTCCCGGTCGCCACCGAGGGCCGCGGTGCGGATCCGGTCAAACACGTCGTCGTTCAGGCGCGTGCTGGCGATCTCCCTGATGGTGTCGCCTTTGGACACGATGGCCCGGTAGCGGTATCCCCTGGGGGCTGTCCGCGGGGCTGGGGTGGGCTCCTGCGGCTGAGCCTCCTCTGCCGGGGCCGGTGCCTGTGCGGGGGCCGCCTGTTGGGGTTCCGTGTCCTCCCGCGGCTGCTCCGGCGCTGGCTCCCGCAGCGCCTTGTCCTCGGGGCGGCCTGTAGGGGCCTCGTCGGGGGAGGCCTTGTAAGGCTGCGGGTGCGCCGACATCTGCGCGACGGCGCCGGCGGCCTCGCGGAGTCCGGCTCCGGTGGCATTCCGATACTCGCGGATGGCGGCGAGTGCCTGCCCTTGCGCGATGAGCGCATAGATCGCTGTGTGTTGCTGCTGGTTCAGCCGGGCGCTGGCTTCGGCAGCAGCTTCCCTGGTCGTGGCCGGTGTGGATTGGCCCGGCGACCTGCGCACTCGGGCGGCGCCGGGCTTGTTCCTCGCCGCGAGACGCATGATGACCAGTCCGATCGCGATGACCAGTACGACGATCAGCAGCGGCACCACAAATTCCATACTTGAATCCTACGTCCCGCACTGGAAGCGGCTTCCCGGCCGGGCCTCCGGCGTATGACACCGGTGTAATTCACATTGTGGATAACCAGTGGATAACTTTTGCCTACGCTGCATTTTCCGTTCTGTCAACAGGGAAAAACCGGAGAAAATCAACGACCAATTTCTTTTAATCCACAGTCCGCGGATAACGTTTGCGCAGGTCAGAAGCATGTTACTGGGGAGTTAAGTTTAATATCCACAGCTCTACGCACAGCCTGTGCACAAGACACGCCTACGTATCCACATTTTATCCACAGGGGTGGTGGATAAGTCGCTTGGTGGAAGCGGGGAAGGGGGTTACCGTTGCGGAGTATCCCACTCTGAAGTCCACGCCCGGGCTGTAGTCCAGCGCGCCCTTCCGGCAGTTCGAACGAATGTCCGAACCGCTTGATAGTTCTGGACTAGAAGGGATTCGATACCCGTTCGAGGAACAAAGAAAGCAGGCAGCGGTGTCGTTAGCGCACGCGGATTCGGCAACTGGTCGGGATTCCGAATTCGGACGCACGCCGCCGCAGGACCTCGTGGCCGAGCAGTCGGTGCTGGGCGGCATGATGCTTTCCAAGGATGCCATCGCCGACTGTGTCGAGGTGCTCCGGGGCGTGGACTTCTACCGCCCTGCCCACGAGAGCATCTACGAAGCCATCATCGACCTGTACGGCCGCGGCGAACCGGCTGACGCCGTCACCGTTTCCGACCTGTTGACCAAACGGGGCGAAATCTCCCGCATTGGCGGACCGGCTTACCTGCACACGCTGATCCAGTCCGTGCCTACAGCTGCCAACGCGGGCTTCTATGCGGAGATCGTCCGCGAACGCGCAGTGCTCCGCCGCCTCGTCGACGCCGGCACCAAGATCGTCCAGCTGGGCTACTCTCACGACGGCGAAGTCGACGCGATCGTCAATGAGGCGCAGGCGGAGATTTACAAGGTCGCAGAACGGCGCACCGCCGAGGACTATGTCCCGTTGAAGGACATCATCGAAGGCACCGTCGATGAAATCGAGTCCGCTGGCCACCGCGGCGAAGGCATGACCGGTGTCCCCACCGGATTCTATGAACTCGACGAACTCACCCAGGGCCTGCACGGCGGCCAGATGATCGTCATCGCCGCACGCCCCGCAGTCGGCAAATCCACCTTCGCCCTGGATTTTGCCCGTTCGGCAGCCATCAAGAACAACATGACCACGGTCTTCTTCTCGCTGGAAATGGGCCGGAACGAGATCGCCATGCGCCTCCTCTCCGCGGAAGCCACCATCGGGCTGCAGGACCTGCGCAAGGGAACCATCAAGGATGAGCAGTGGGGCAAAATCGCCACCACCATGGGCCGGATGAATGACGCCCCGCTGTTTATCGATGACAGCCCGAACATGTCGCTGATGGAGATCCGTGCCAAGTGCCGGCGGCTCAAGCAGCGCCATGACCTGAAGCTGGTGGTGCTGGACTACCTCCAGCTGATGTCCTCCGGCAAGCGCGTCGAGTCGCGCCAGCAGGAAGTCTCCGAGTTCTCCCGTGCGCTCAAGCTGCTGGCCAAGGAACTCGAAGTCCCGGTGATCGCGCTGTCGCAGCTGAACCGTGGCTCTGAGCAGCGTACCGACAAGAAGCCGATGGTCTCGGACCTGCGTGAATCCGGCTCGATCGAGCAGGACGCGGACATGGTCATCCTGCTTCACCGCGAGGACATCTACGACAAGGAATCCCCGCGCGCCGGTGAAGCCGACGTCATCGTGGCCAAGCACCGTAACGGCCCGACCAAGACCATCGTGGTGGGTTTCCAAGGCCACTACTCCCGCTTCGCCAACATGGCGGTCGAACACGGCTAGTAGTGTCGATTCCGGTCCATCATTAGCAATTCCGCGCGAACATTAGCAGCCTCTCACCAAAGCAGGGCGCGGGAGGGCCGGATCGGGGTTGAACGGCAATGCACCTCGGAAAACTTTGCGCTCTTAGCCCGTCTCGTGGAGGTCTCGATCATTGGAAACACCCACCCAGCTCGCGACGCAGATTCGGTTCCACCTTGAGAGTTTGTGTGAGTCAAACGCCCATCACCCTTTCGAACAGCTCTGCTTAGGTCTGACACGCCGCAGGATTGCCAGCAACGTCATGCCGGCCACGGGGCCGGTCGCGGCCGGCGGTGACGACGGTCGAGACGGCGAAAGCTATTGGAGCATCGTCGCTTCGGAGCTGCCTGGGACATCCCTCTTCACCGCACTGGCAACGGACGAGAACGTTGTGCTCGCCGTGACGACGCAACGCACGGAAATTCCATCGAAGATCCGTAAGGACCTGGCCAAGATCTGCGCGGACAGCGCGCCAGTGGACAGGGTAATCTACTTCACTGTCGCTCCTGTGGCCACGTCGAAGCGCCACAAAATTCAAAAGCATGCGAGAGAGACATATGCGGTAGCACTCGACATTTGGGACGCGCAAGCGATAGCAGATGAGCTCGCCACGAACGATCTTTTCTACTTGGCGATAGCCTACCTCCACGTCCCGTCAGCGCTCGCTCCCGAACGGCCCGAGACAGAAGCCGCTCTGCCGGACTGGTACGCCGAGGACCGGGCCAATTGGAGAGCGGAAGGTGATCTCACCGGGACAGTCGGTGAACTGGTGGACTTGCGAGAAGGTCTTCGCTTCTCTGCGCTCAATATCGAGGCCCGTGCCGACCTACCGGAATGGCTTGCTGCTGGGCACCGGTTACGAGCTTCCGCGAGCGGAAATCCCGCACTCCTGAACCGGATTGAGTATGAGCTCATCATTGCCACAGCCTTCGGTATGAATACACTCCTACCGGTCGATTCGATACTTCGCGATCTGTTCGGTCGGCAACAGATAGAAGAGCCAGACCCTGGCGTTGTCGTGGACTCAATAACTCTCCTAAGGCTCGTCGAAGCCATGCAGCCCCGGCGTCTGACGCAGATCACCCTCGAGGAGTCGCGCACCTGGCTCGACAACCTTGAGCAGACGATCGACCGGATGCTTGCCAACGCCGGTGGGCCTAACGTGCGTGCGCACCTGCTGTGCGCTGCCGCCATCCTCGCCCACGGCCCCGCGAGTCTCACGGCGAAAGAGATGTGCGATCTGGACCCCGAGACCGCCCCAGACGTAGCTGAGATACATCTGTCCCTTCGTCAAAAAAAGCGAAACGGGCTCCCAATGCCGTCTGCCCCTGCTGATGGTGAGGTCCGCAACCTCGACAAGGGCATGAACTTTTTGGTCGCGCTTGCAGACCTCTTGCCGTCGACGCCGCTCGTCCCGATTGAAGAGGTCACGACGATGTTTGACATGGCCGCGCCGCTCCTGGTCCACCACCGCGATTACTCGCGGGTGCGGCAGGCGCTGGACAACGCAACACTCGAGCGCGCCGGCTTGGCGGCAGCGGGACACCGGGCACAATCCCGTGCTCTCGCGCTCCTCCAGGCCAAGCAGCCGGTCCATGCCTTACGAGAGGTTCATGGGGCGAAAATGGACTGGCTGCACGGCGAGTCAGCAGAAGGCGCTGCCCTCATGATGCTTTTGGCCGCCCGAATCTACTACGAGCTGCGGCTCCCCCTCGCCGCCAAGCAGTATGCACTGAGCGCTGCAAGCGTCGCTCAAACAAACGGGGACCCCGAACTCGCGGTCCTGGTGGCTCGCAGCTTCATGGTCGCCGCGACCTGCGAGCACCTGGCGGGGCAGTGGCTGACCGCGACCCAGACATTCAGGATCGGAGTCTGGGCGCAAGGAGCGCTGGCCGGCGATCCCTGGAGCTTCGAGCGCTACCCATACTTCCACGACATGCTCATCGACCAGTGCTTCATTCTTCGCGCTGCGCGTGCCCTTCGTCCTGCCTTCCTCTACCTTATTGAGCCAGTCCTCGAGTCGACCGATTTGAATCGCATAACCGACACGATTGTCGAGAGCGTCGACTCGACGGAGCACGCGGACGAAGTAGAGAGCGCCACCATGGCGGATAAGGGGGGACTGGGACGGCCATTCTCTGATGCAGGCCCCACACGCCGCTATACGTGGAGCACCCTTGGCAACGTTTGGACCGTGGAGACCCAGAATGATCGAAGGCATGTTCTGGCGGCCGAGAGATTCGTTGCAGCAACCCAGATCGCGCTTGGCGACTTGGCTAGCGAGGACCTGCTCCTCGTGCCCGGATCCATCACGATCCAAGTCGATGTCTCCAGCGACCCGGTACCGCGAGACGAACTGTTCGTTGAGCAGGCCGAGCATGGCGGCAAAGCCCATCTAGTCACACTCACCCGAGGCGGGCTTCTCGATCTGGACGCAGGTCAGCTTGAAGTGACGACGGCCGCCATGCAAGTAATCGCAACACAGTCCCTGCTCAGCCAGGCCGCCTTTGTGGAATCGATGGAGCGGACATTCGAGCGCGGACTGCCCCACATGCTGAACTGCGTCTTACCGTACGACGAGCTCGCCGACGTGCACAAAGAGGGTTTCTTCGATGACTTGCGCCGTCTCGACGACACGTATTTGGCCCCGGAGCTACCATGCCTTCCTGACCCTGCACCGGACCTTGCAGAGCAGGAGTTCGAACAGCCCGCTCCAGGCTATGACCGTGCCGAGGCGCTGCAAGCTATAACCTCCAGATACGAAACCCTACATGCGCCCGTCCGACTTACGCTGAGAAGGCTTGCATCGAGCGAGGCCTTCAAGCGTGTAGTCGAGGATCTGCGCAAAGAAGGGTGGCAAGACTGGCACCTGCTTACTGCAGTCGCGAACATCGTCGTCAACAAGAGAGCAGTTGAAAGTGGCATCAACATGACGACGAGTATCAGCGCGGCCGATGTGGAGCGGTTCCGGGCGCTCATGTACGCCGAGGAACAATCCAGCGATTCTGTGACGCCGGATGAGGCGTTCACGATTGATCAGATGTGGTTCCACCTCGCGAATGCCGCGGTTGCGACTGCACGGGGATGGGGCTTGGAGGTGAGGTTCAGACGCTTGGAACCAAAGGCCTTCACACGTGTTCTCGGCAAACGCTTCAATTACTGGTCCGACGACGTTCCACATGCTCCTCTGTTCCCCGAAAGTTCATGAGACAGCCTACAGAGTCAGATGCGTGCGGCGCCTTCAGCCGCTGTATTCCCCGCAGGACTTCCGGGCGCGCACCGTAAAAGTAGTCGCTTTTGACCCGCCGGGAACAATGACGGCAACTTTTCGTCTCCCACCCTTCGACTGCGAGAACTGGCCCCTCGCAAAAGACGCCTGTTGCACTGTTGTACCGACTACGATATCGCTGATCGTCTTTGGCTATTTACTTTCGGTCTCTTCTGAGACGTCAAGGCAGGTAGAGCGATAGATATGTCCTTTACGTCTTGTAATTCATCCTCGATCAGGGACTGTTCGTCGAGAGGGTCAACCACCGAATGTGTTTCTTTCGTGGACATGCTCGAGGCCCAGAGCCGAAGAGTAGCGGCTCATTCCGCGCAAACACCAGCAAGTTATGCAGAGCATCAATATGGTCGACACCCCGGCCTACACCGAAAATATCTCTCACGAGCATGACCGAGGAGCTTTAAACTTCTCCCAGCTGGGCTTGCGCTCTGCTTCCATGTGGCTGCCCGCCGCGTATCCGGTTCGGCAGACGCCGGAGGGACGAAAGCCTGCCATGTCGACCCTGCTTCGGCGCCACTCCGGCGATCCCTAGGTGACCCGGGTCAGGGCCGTCTGAAGCAATCATCTTGAGTTTGATTCTAGGCCTCGCGGCCTAGGTGTCGCAGGAAGCGGCGCCCCTTCTCTGTTGCCATCCAGCCATTCTGAAAAACTTCCTCAATCGTGCCAGCCCCACCTGGTCTATTCACGAGCATGCCATCGGCATAAAGGTCAGCCCACACCGAGTCGCTCATGAGTTCAAAGTCATCGGTCATGGCGAATACGTGGGAACGTACTACATCACGGAGGTCGTCGCCGGCTGATACGCCTTCGCCATAAGCTTTGAGCCATTCGTTTGGGGAGGCGGCTAGATAAAGTAGTTTGACGTGCTGTGGGGTGTATTTGATGACGTAGTCAGCAAACATCTCTTGTACGTAGTCAGGATTGGGGGCGGTGCTTCCGGAGTAGGCCAGTGCATCGACCAAGAGTGCCCACTTGTCATGACGGGATGTCTGCAGCGCCGCGAACGTTAGCTTGTTGAATATGGCCATCGCTTGATGGTCGTGGGGATCGAGAGCCCTCTCCATCTTGGCGAGGCGACTATCAACGTATTGCGCCCACCGTTCCATAGCGGCTGCATTCCAGAAACTGAAGAAACCAGCGCTGACCATGGCCGCAGCGGGGCCAAGCGCGGCGCCCATCGCACCTGTGACCAGTGCCTCTGAAATGGCAAAGGACCTAGTTCCCGGTTCCCCCGGCAATGCCTCCATGGATTTACTCTACGGCCCCTCTCTGCCAATTCACCGAAGTCACACGGAACAGGTCTCTGACATCGGCCCTAAGCGCATTTGACAGGCTTTGCCTGATCCCAGAAGAGCGGTTGGTTCCACCAGGAATATTCTTCCGCGCAGATGGTACGTGTCTGGATGTCGTTCGAGTGAATCCAGGATGGGCGCTTTTCGCGGTCGATGACGAGGAGCTGTCCAGCCTCCTCTCCCATGACATATCCCACTAATCCTTCAACGTCTTCCTTGCTTTCCAGTGACTCCAGTGGCACCCATGGTCTAAAGAGAAGAGGCATCAGGACGATAAGGACGATCACAGTCGGAATCAAGTGCAAGAAAAACTTTCCCGCGGCTCTTACCCTCTTGTACTTGACGTCCCTAAACATCGCTGACCTTCGAGCATCCACGATCAAGTACCCAGTCAACAAGATCAGGGCAGCGAGGACTGATGGAGTGAAGCCACCAGTGAAAAGAGGCGTCGTCGGACTCCAAATTAGCGCCGTGCGCCAGCGTTCCTCATGCGATGCTGTTCGGCCGTTACCAGCCATGATCCAATTGCCGGCAGGGGAGAACACCGCAATCGGTAGGGCCAGGGCAAGGACAGTCGTCAAGGAAGCCAGCAGCACCGCGGGATAATTGACAACCCTAATGATGGCTAATGCTGTGGCAATGTCCAGATTTGAAAAGTAGAAGATCCGTAGCGCGGCTACACTCACCAGCGCCAAAGAGGCAAGCAACGCCAAGTGTTCACGGATGAGCCTCAGCGGGTCGGAAGTAGATCGCATGGTGACATGATCTCAAGAAATGCGATTATCCCTGACTCCGCTATTCTTAGTCCGGCCGGGGCTGGGCCTGCTGGAAGCGGCGGTTTTACCAGCGCCTTTGCACAGGACGTGGAAGGCTACAGCAACCACATTCCAATTTGACATTTATTGAGCGTTGCGGCTGATGCTTTCCAGATGCCTAGTAACTCAGGCTGGCTTCTAAATGTATGAGACTGTGTCTACATGACAGCGCCAGTGTTCATTTCCTGCCTTGCCCTTTTCTTCACCATCGGTTCGTTCTACTGGCTTCAGGCACGCAAAGGCCGCTTGAAGCTGTATCCCGTAATCACCTTCAGCGGGTTCTGGAACAAGTCGCGGCTGGTGCTCCGGCTACCAATGATCTTGTTCAACTCCGGAGCGTGCCCGCGTGTGATCACTGCGCTCAGGCTTGTAACAACCGACGACAAGGGCACAAACATAGAGCTGGAGTGCCACTCATTCAGGAGGACCATAGGCCCCACGTCAGAGGACATGGAGGACATGGCACACGCGTACACAATACCTCCTCGACAAGTCGTTACTAAGTACGCCCACTTCGCAGTGGACAGTTTGCCGGCGTTCAATCAAGCCGGGCCAGTCTCGTTTCAAGTGCAGGCATTGGTAGACGACAGCACTGTGTGGCGCAAGCTGGGGGACCTGGTCGTGCACATAGAGATCATGTACACGTCGAGCTACATCACATATAGCAACAACCCTGGTGTCTGGCCGACCAACCTCAAGGATGATGCCGAAAGTTATCGCGCTTTGCTCTTTGGTGCGGAAGCGTTGCCTCTGCGGAACGCCAGTGCGTCTGAATAGACGGTTCCACAGTCAGAAGCTAATTCTGAGAAGGATGGCACTGAATGGCTGTAATCTGGCTCGGCCTGCTTTAAACGTCCCTTTGTGACCGTCGCGGTACCACCTCCGTAGTCGCGATACGGTAGTACCTCAAGGTCGCCCCAGATATCCGCGGGCGTCCTATCCTGCCGGTTGAAGAACCGAAATTGAGATGGTGATGGATGGCAATGACCAAGCGTGAGCAGAACTCCGGCTCCTCCTTCATAAAGATCGTCTACTTTGATGAAGAGTCGGTCTCTGACTTGCTTGATGTCTCGGCTGGGGGCAAGGAGGCGGCGACGACGGAGCAGGTTAAGGAGCGTGCCGCCGATATTCATAGCAAGGCAGAAGCACGTGCGGCCGCCAAGTTCAACTGGCTTCCTTTCTTCGGTGGCTCAGCTGAGGCCAGTGCTGGCGTCAGCGCATCGAACCTCGGGCGAAGCATCTTTAACAAAACCATTTCGAACACGATCCTCACGGATTATCTTGCTAGAGCCAATGAACATGGTGGCATCACGCAGCTCGCAGATCTCCAGGTTATAGCCCGCAAGGAGTCTGCTGCCTTTATGAAAATGTTCACCCCATACATGGCAATGTTAAAAATGGGTGAACTCCCTATTAATTTGGCCGGTTTGGATGAGGCGCTCGAAGCGGCCAAAGGCTATTACGAACTAGTGGGCGAAAGCCCTCGCGGAGAAAAGTGCATTTTGCGCTTCAATATCCGGGCCTTCAGAAACAATTACGGGCTAGTTGATTTAGGCCGGATGCAACTCGTGTTCCACGGCATCCTGGTCGGCAGAGCAGCCGAGAACAGCCTCACAATGGCAGCTGAGATGGCTCCTGGAACCGATGCAGCGCCCGTCAACGTGCGGGAACTGCTCGACGGCGCCGAGGCTAAAGACGACGACCTCCTCGACGTCTACGACGTTCTCCTGGCAGGGGTCGAGCATGTCAGGTGATACAAGGATCACCATCTATTACGGCCCACTATCGTGGTTCGAGCAACGTGTCGGGAAGAAGAAGAAGTCCGAAGGCTTGCTGGAGGCAATCTTTGCGCGGGATGAAAGCTTTCGCCAACTAAAAGTCGTAGTCCCGGATCGAGACAGCGACGCGGACAAGATAGAGCCTAAACGGAAGCGACCGAAGCGCTTGGTTGCCGAGTCGGGCGACTACGCCAGTCTGCAGGAACACGCAATTACGAACTTCCCGGGCTTGGTCCAGGCACATAACCCGAAAGAATTGCTCCTCCACAATCCGCCCGAGCATGTACATGAGCATCTCAAGCGAATCTTCGCAGGCAGCGTCGAAGTCATTCACTACGACTACCCCTCGGTTACATGCAGCACCCTCGTGAAATTTCGCGATGACTTCGCCAAGCATCTGATTGGACAGGAGAACGTCAAGGAGTCGCTTTTGGCCGCGCTCTACCCACTGACTAGAGGATCGCGCAGCAAGCCAGTGGTTACCATGTTTTATGGCCCGTCGGGCGTCGGCAAGACGGAAACCGCGCAGTTCATCAACGGGCTTCTCGGCGGAGCACTCATGCGCAAACAATTCTCGATGTTTCACAACGAAAAATTCGCGTCATATCTGTTCGGCGGAGGCCACTCAGAGCCGTCGTTCGCCCATGACTTGCTTGATCGGGAGTCCGGGGTAGTGCTCATTGACGAGTTCGATAAAGCTGCTTCAGTCTTCCATAGCGCGTTTTATCAGTTCTTCGACGGTGGCGTGTTCCAAGACAAGAACTACCGCGTGGAGGTCGGGCGCTCGCTCATTATCTGCACATCGAATTACGGTTCCGAGAAGCAGATCCGGGACGAACTAGGCGATGCGCTCTACTCGAGGTTCGACTCCCTGATTAGGTTCGAGCCCCTTTCGCAGGATGAGGTTACCGCGGTCATTGACCGCCTCGTCGATGGTCGCTTCGAGGAGCTGGATGCCGATGAGCGCCAGCGCGTCGACGCGGCGCACGTCAAGGAGACGTTGTACCCTTTGGCTGCGCACGCGGCCAATGTGCGAAAGCTTGGGAAGATGACGGATGAGCTCATTTCCACCCTCCTCGTCCGAGACCTCCTTAGCGAGAACCGTCCGAGGGACGTGGTTACATGACGCACCACTGCCGCCGATGGAGTGCGTGACGGTTGCCAGAGGCGCCGTTGAGATGTCTCGTCGGCAACAGGAGCGTCGGTAGTTGAAACTGCTCCTTGGTGCGAAGATATGACTAGGGGAACCGAGAGGCTCTTGGAAAACTGACCTGACAACTGTCTATAGTCCGTGTTCTTGCCGACGCATGTTGACAGTGTGGGACGCTGGCCGAGGCCTGGTAGAAGGAATTCTTGGACTAGGGAGAGACGCGGCGAAACGATGGTGTCCTCACAGAGAGGGCGCTTATGGTAGCGCTGGTAGCGCAACAGGAACCCCTAATGCTTCCTAGAGAGTTACCAATCCGTATCCCACCGTTCAACGGAGAGTCGTTGGGAGGTTGGTTGGAGCGCTATTGCGCCGCCCTGTCCACGACCCGCGACGATTTTTTTAGAGCCGTGGGAGTGGAGGGGCGGCCCGGGAGCCCGCAGTTGATGGACATGTCCATCCGGTTGCCGGTGGAAGATATGAAGAATCTGAGCGCCGCGACTGGTGTCTCGTCGGTAGTTCTGGCAGGCATGACTATGCAGCGGTACGACCACCGAGTAATTGCACTAGAAGTCTCGCGACACTCTGTCGACCGCCATTTCCACTGGGCCCGGGGGAACGGGACACGATTCTGCCCCCAATGCCTCAAGGAGCTTCCGGGCGTGTGGCCTTTGTCCTGGCGGCTGACCTGGTCGTTTGCATGCCTTAAGCACTCTTGTCTGCTTCTCGACGCTTGCGTTGAATGCGGTCGGATCCCCTTCACCATGCACCCTCGCAGACAGGAGGTGCCGGTGCTCAATAGATGCGGCAACGCTCTCAGGGATCGGGGCGGTGGGCGTTGTCACGAAGATTTATCGCATGCCCCAATGGCCCAGCTGGCGGCCGAAGGCCCAATTCTGCAGGCACAGGCATGGTTGAACGGGCTGATTTCTTCCTCTGTGCTGCCGGCTTCTGTCCTCCAGCAAACCCTCAGTGATGTTAAGTTACTTGCAGGGCGGGCGCTCAAGGTCATGCCCACTGGCGAATTACGCGAGTGGAACGGCACAGTCGATGAGCCACGGTGCAGGTTCCGAATTGACCCTGAGCGCAAGCGCACGGGCTTGTTTAGGCCTGAATCCGCGGCCCAGACGGCACATGCGGTGTCCTTTGCCGCAGCTGCCCTGCACAATGAGGATCGCACGGAATTCGTGCCCATCTTGCGGAAGCTCATGTCTGGGGACGATAAGCAGATCATAAAGGAGTCGCCGTCGGGCGCCATTCGGCACTGGGGCGCGCCGTCAACGAGTCTGCAACGGAAGATGCTCGCAGCGTTGCACACGGATCTGGGACCTGCGGATGCCCTACGGTACCGAACAGTCGGCGCTGACGTGTCGGTCCCCACTATGGATGACCAAGAAATCGCTCGGCGCAGTCGTTCGATTCCGCAGCGGTTCTGGCCTGAATGGACTCAACTTCTGCAGCCCAAGACATCGATAGATGCCGAAGTTTTTCAAACTGCGCTGAGCATTGCCGCCCTTTTGCCTGGATACCGGCGCCATGCAGTCACTCATCTGGCACACTTGCTGGCTTCGCCGAGGCGCGGGGGCTTTTCCTATGTCTTCATGCGGCTGAACAATAACGAACGAGACCGAATAATCGACGCCCTTATCAATCTAGCGAACTATCTGGACGGCGTTGCGGGTCCGATCGACTACGAGCGCCGCCGTGGGTTGACTCTATCGGGGCTGCTTTCGCTGCCTGTCTGGGGCGGTCTTTGGCCGAGACCGGAGCGAGACAAGAAGCGGTCAGCAGATGCAGCGCGGCACTACCTTGCGTATCGGCTGACGGGATCGCTGACGGAGAGGCCAGACTCTCCCCACTCCACGTATTACACGCTGCAGAACTTCATTGCCTCTACCCCGACTCAAGTGCTTGGCTCGTTGGATGAACACGCGGAGGCATTCCTGGTGAAGGAGGGAATTGCAGAGCCATTGAGTTGGGAACCGCCCCTACACCTTCTGGAGAGTCAAGGCGCTCACGATCTGCAAGCGGATCCGTTGTCCGCTCAGACCGCTGCCCTTGTCCGTCGAGGACTGGTCGACAGACGCCTGATCTCCCAAGCCGAAGCACGTGCAACAAAGGCGGCGAAGGCCCAGCGTCCCAGCGACTCCTTTGAGGTGGCACTACGTTCCGCGTTGGATGCAGGCAAGTCGGTCGATGAGATGGCAAAGGCCTTAAACAAGTCGGCCAGAATGGTGAGGTGGCATCTGGCACGGCTCGGACTGCCGCCCAGCCTTGGGGAAAAGGAATGGCTTGACACCCAGTTGGTTCAAGAACTGTACCTGCGAAAACGGCGCACCCCTCGGGAAATTGCAGAACAGACCGGGTGGAGCAAAACGACCATCCGAAGATGTCTTCTGGATGCCGGCGTCAGCTTGCGGCAAAAGGGGCGGAACAGCGGTCCAACCGGAATCGAAGCGGACGATTACGAGCGGTTGCCCGCACTCCTAAGAACAGCGCTGCCTGGTCCTCATGGAGTGGCACGGCTACGGAGATTCGCGGAAGTGATGACGTATCGGACACTGAACGAGGCGGTGCAGGGCATGGGGCTCAACCAACCGTCATTGGTGCAGCAGTTGAAAAACCTGGAAGGGGATGTAGGAGGTGAGCTCTTCATCCGGGCTGAAGCGGGCCCACTCCATGGAACTGACGAGGCTGGGTCGAAGTCTCATCGGTGCCGGCGTGAAGTACGGCCTCTTGGATGGCCACGGAGAGCCGTAGTCGCGAAAGGTGTGATTCCGACCGGTCCAGCCCCAAACCTGAAAAGCCTAGCGGTGGCCCACACAACGGCCTAGAATGTCGCCATGCAAACTTCTTGCATGGCACAACAAATAGCCCGCCCTCGGCAGATATCTATAGCGTAGCACTTTATGCGATTTCCACAAGCAGATGCGCGCATCATCCGCGACGTGGTGGCGGTTCCTCCGCTTCCAGCCCAACATCCGCGCCCGCCTACGGTGAGCGATGATAAGCCGTGAAGCCGTTTCCTTTTCCAGAGTTCCCCGCCGGAGAGATCATGCTGAGCTTCAGGCGGGAACGTGATGTCATAGATTCTTTGCCTCTACCGCGAGTAATCCATCGAAGCTTTTATGGCGTCCTGCCATGGCGTGCATTCACCTACCGCCAAGGCCAAACCCACAGACCGGGACTGTACTGGGCCGCCACCTCTGAACGCCACGTGCCGTACGAGTCAGGCCTGGAACTGTCAGTCCTGCTCACGCTCGATAGAGACCCCGAAGTTAGACGCATTCTGTCCCAGCCATTCCGCATGGACCTTAACGGATCGGACGAGAGGTGGCATGTTCCGGACTTCTATGTTGAAGGAGCAGACGGAAGCGTCCGGGTGATCGAGGTCAAGCCAACCCACAGGTTGAAGAATCGAAAAGTTCGGGATGCGCTTGGGTGGGCTCAGAGCGAACTTCAGAATCATGGTTGGGCCTATGAAGTGCGCAGCGAAACGCCTGCGCAGGAGGCCCTGAACCTACGGTTCCTGGCCGGATACAGAAGGGCGTGGCAGTTTCACAACATCCTTCTCGACTGCGTGCGGCAGGAAACGACCGAACAGGAAGTGTTTCGGGCGCTGGAGTGGCGGATTTCGGAAGCCACCGGGGTAAGCAAACCTGTCGTCCGAAGTCACCTGCTGCATCTTTTGTGGAGAGGGGACCTTGTGGCAGACCTATCCCTTCCGTTGGACGTGCACACCCTTCTGGCCCCGGGGAGGCGGCAATGAACGGGACTATCGTGATGACCCTTGGTAGCCATGTATCGCATTCGGGTGCAGTCTGGACTGTCGTCGAATTCATTGGAACGGAAGTCCTGCTTGAGGCAGACACGTCGAAGGCCATGGCCAGAGTCCGGGTAGCCAGCCTCTTGGATCCTGCAGGGGACTTCCACCTTCTTCGGGAGGAAGGTCCATCCGATGAAACGAATGAGAGTGCGACGTTTGACCTGATTGCTGGGACACTCAGCCCGAATGCGCGAGAAGAGGTAACGCGAAGGGCAGCAGACGTTCGTGAAGTCCTGACCGGATACAAGTCAGGCAGCGCCGATGTCGCTTTGTCTGGGGAGCCAAAAGCTGAGTACGCGCCCGACACTGGGCTAATGGCGCGGTATAGGGCAAAGGCTTCAGAGCTTCGAGTCAGCCCGGTGACGGTTCGCAGCTGGGTGGCGAGGTACCGACGTGACAGGGAACTCGGACTTGTGGACAGGCGGTCGCAAAGACCTACTTCGCGATTCCACGCCACTGATCTGCGCTGGGTCAAGATCGCGCAGGAGGTAATTGACGAGCGGACTAACGAATCGGACCGGGACCGTGGAGGGTTGCTTCGCACGATCAGGGCCAGAATCGAGGCAACATACGGCGACTCAGTGAAGCTCCCGGGCAGGACTTCCGCTTACAACGCCTTGAACGAACTGATGGCCGGCAAAAGCACTTCGCACAATGCCATACGCCGTCGGTCGATCGCTGCTACACCTCAGCATTCCTTCGGCCGATTTGAAGCATCCAGACCAGGGCAGGTGATTCTTATGGACACAACCCGAACCGACGTTCTGGCCATAAACCCCATCACCGGCAAGTGGATCAACACGGAACTCACAGTCGCCATGGACCTGTACTCCAGGTGCATCGTTGGACTGCAGCTAACACCGATTTCTACGAAGAGCGTGGATGTCTCCTCCGTTCTTTACGAAGTCCTGGTACCCCGCCCAGCGCCAGCGGAATGGCCTGATGAGGCTGTCTGGCCCTACCACGGTGTGCCCGAAAACGTTCTGATCGATGCCGACAGGAACGAGGTCAACGAGCGCCGACTCAGCGGCCCCGGCTTGTCAATCGATAACATCGTCGTTGACCACGGAAAAATTTTCGTGTCCTCCCATTTGACCGGCGCCTGCGAACGGCTCGGAATCTCTCTTCAGCCGGCGCGTAAAGGCACGCCTTCGGACAAGTCACCGGTCGAACGCTTTTTCCACACCATCAGGACCGGGCTATTCCAGCACTTGCCCGGTTACAAGGGGCAGGACGTTCAAGCCAGGGGAAAGTGGGTTGAGAAGAATGCCTTCTACCTGATCAACGAACTAGACGCCACAATTCGAGAATGGATCGCGGTCAGCTATCACCGGAGCCCTGGTTCCGGGGTGGCAGATAACCAGTTGCCCGGAGTGAACCTCAGCCCTAGGGACCGCTACGCTCACGGCGTAGCACGTGCCGGAGTTATCGTTATGCCGAGCGATCCATCCTTGGCCCTCCGCATGCTTCCAGTGATTTTAAGAAAGATCGAGCCGGAAGGTGTCTCGTACCTGGGACTCATATATAGGGGCGAGATCCTGACAAAGTACCGGAAACGTCATGGCCCGGCCGCGGGGGGAGGCGGGAAGTTTCAATTCTCAGTTGATGCCGAGGACCTCCGCCAGATCTACTTTCAAGATCCTGAGGACCACCAATGGCACGTGCTGGCGTGGGAAGCCGCATCCAACGCAAAACAACCGTTCAACTCTGATGCCCTGAAGGTCGCGAAGGAACATGCCGCAGCAAAAGGTTATGACACTGAGCAGGCACTCATAGCGCTTCTGGCGCGACGGGAGGCTGGACTCGAAATGAATTCGCGAGAGCGGAAAGCCGCGCTTCGGGCAAAGCAAAAAAGAGAGGAAGTTGAACGGGCAGTAGAGAGTCTTCAAGCATCTTCGACGGCATCAGGTGGGCAGCAAGAGCCCAGTCAATCCGTGACGGAAAGGCCAGCAGATCCAGCGCGTGAAAAAAGGAACGACACCGATACAGGGGACTACTACGACGGGGCTGTGGAACTCTATTGAACGGCTCATTAGCGCAGACGCCAGGGGCGAACCATTCGCTTTCACGGAAAGAAGGCTGGTTCGCTTTCGCTGACCGCCCAGACATTCGGCCTCCCGAGAAGCTCTCCATTCCTGAGCTTCGTAAGTTGACTCAAGCCGAATCCACGGATTATGCCGAACGACGCAAGTGGTACCACGCGAATCTCACGCTTAGTACCCCGCAACTGCTCCGCGTTCATGCGGCCTTAGACGAAATGCTCGACGCCGACGTCCAGAGTTTCGACCGTGTCCGTAGCGCTCCGGTCATCGACGCCGATCCCGGTGTCGGGAAGTCAACGGCAGCAAACATGTATGGACGCCGCTTCCACCGGAGGGCGATCAACGCCTCCAGAGCCGCTGCTGCCGAGTCCGCAGAACACATCCCCGTGGCCCGAATAGGACTCACTGGCAACACGACACCGAAGTCTTTGGCCCTGCAAATGCTGGAGTTCTACGCTCATCCGAGAAGGACCGGCAACGCCCTACAGCTGACGTCGTCGGCCTTGGACTGCGTTCTCCGATGCAGGACGCAGTTGATCATCATCGACGACGTACACTTCCTAAACCTCAAAAGAAGAGATGGAAAGGAAGTCAGCAATACCCTAAAGTCACTCGCCAACGACTTCCCAACGACATTTCTCTTCATCGGGGTAGGCGTCGAGAGGGAAGGAATGTTCGACGAGGGAAACGCTGGGGGAACAAACGCACAGCTAGGGCGTCGTTGGACAAGGCTCGAGATGTCCGCGTTCAACGTCTTCACCCCGGAGGGGGCTGACGAGTGGCGCTCCACCCTGCTCGGCCTGGAACAGGCCTTGGTACTTCTCAAGTCCTACCCGGGCATGCTGGCCGAGGAATTGAGCGACTACCTATTCGTAAGAACAACCGGATATATCGGATCATTGATGGAACTGCTGCGACTGGGAGCAGCCAAGGCCATCAACACCGGGAAGGAGGCCCTCTCTCAAAAGATGCTGGACAGCATAACGATCGCGCAGGCAGCCGAGGCAAGACGTAAAGATACCCAAGCCAGGCTAGTCACCTTTCGCCGTAAGCAGGCCGCTACCGCCAGCGGCGCCGCCGCTTCTCCATGACGATTCCCTGGTCGTGAAAATCGTCACCACACAACCCCGTAATGGTCCTTGGCGGCTTCGACCACCCGACCGATGTCGTGAAGATGGTCAACTGGCCTATCCCCACTCAAGTATCCGGAAGGGTCACAGAGCCACTGCGCGAGTTCCTTCGAGGGGATCTGGTATTCGGCTGCGACCGAGAGGAGCAACGGTACGGCTTCGCGTATCATCCCGGTCTTAGGGTCGAACTGGAAACTTGGGTAAACGGTCCTTCCACGATAGGTAAATCCCAACAGTTTGCCTTCGCGGAGGAGATCTTTCGGTTCCCGCAGCGTCTCAGCTATGACAAGGTCGGTAATGTCGAGTTCGGAAAAGAACGTGAACTCCCGCTCCATATCCCTCATCGCCTGCTCTGTCGCCGCGATGCCTGCTGCAGTCTCGGGCGTGACCATCGGCTCCAGGTACTCAAAGAACTGCCGTAATTCGCGGCAGGCTGCCTCGTACGCTGCAGACGTCTCTTGCTCCCTCATGGTTCCCGTCCTTCAGCACCCATCGCATGGGACCACGATGTCCTCGATCCCGTAAGATTGCCCCAACTCGGGAAGGACCCGGCGCGTCACCGGATCCCGCGCAACTAGAGACGACGCCCGATGAAAACCAACATACCCCTTGAGATGCAGAAAAAGTTCCTGACTGAGGATGGCTTCGAGCCGTGGCCCATCCCAGACGATTGGCTGCCAACAATAGAGTGGCTGGACGAGACTCTTGAAGCACTCGCCCCGGGATATAGGATCGTTCAGATCAAGGAAAAGTTCGGGCGACTGCGGTTCTACTATCAGCTGCCAGACGAAACTCCGATTGCCGTGGCCAGAGCATTCAGAGCACTCATCTTCCAGACCGAAGAAGCCATCAGACACGAAGGCACAGCTGAAGGCAACGTCCTGTTGTACTAAAGCGGCCAAGCCGGCCTACCAGAAGGTTGCAGCCGCCTGGTGCAAATTCGGAACGTCCTGCAAGTAGGGATTGCCTAACAAAGAGGCTGGATCACTTAGTCCATGCCGCAACGTCCCTGCGAGCAATTTCCAGCACTGGCTGCAAGCATCGACCTTGACTTAGCCACTCCCGGGGACTCAGCCCGTCCAGCCGGTCGGAGGTCTCTCCGGTGAACCAAAGCGCTACAGTCCAGCCGTCATTCAGGCCGGTCAGGAGAACTTTGAGTGCTTCTGCTAAACCTGGCAGCAACTCACCGTCTTCCTGAAACTGCCAGACCGGATACAGCCATTTGCCGTCCACGGTCCGACAGCCCAATAGCTGGTGGGCTTGTCGACGTTTGTCGAGGGCTTCCTCTGGGTATTCGAGCCAAGAGACCAAGCCGGCGGTGTCGTAGAAAGGGCCAACTTCATGACCATCGTATCGGCCGTTTCTTAGGGGCATCGCGGCCATCATTCCTTCCGCATTTGAAGCCCGAGCGGACAGATGGGGCTCACGCTAGCTATCTGCAGGCCTCAAAACAGCTGAAGCAAGACGGCTAAAAGCCGGGGTCTCGGGTCGCGTTTCGTGGTTCTTCACAAATTTATTACCCGCACGCTCACAATCCAATGGTTGGGCCCTCTCCAGGTTCCGTATCGCGGGATGTGTGACTGACCTATTCTGGCCCGGCTTGAACTACTCGAAGGTCTCGCCAAAAACAGCGACGCACTCTCGAATTATCCCTTGAATGTCGGTGACGGCGGTTCTTCGAACAAGAGGTTGCGTCAACGACTCGTCCAAAGGATCCAATTTGCGGACACGCAGTAAGGTTCGAGCTGCCATTGCGCCTCTACATGGCTGTTCGGGGGTCGTCCATCACCCTAAGATCGTTGTGCGAACCGACTCGAGGTGCTGGCGCATCGCTTGCTCAGCGGCCAGGGCATCGCGTTCTTGCAACGCCTTGACGATTCGACGGTGCTCGTCGCGGTACGAGTGGCAGCGGGCAGCGTTGAACGTGCGTCGCTTGAGCCCACCCCACGACGGATCGTGCCTCGACGAGTGCAGGATGTCGACGATCGCCGTAATTACTCCGTTGTGTGTAGCAATGGCGAAACTGCGGTGCAAAGCAACGTCCCAGGCCTCGAACTCCTCGTGGATATCTGCTCCGTCTCCACCCGCGAGGCAACGTTGCATCTCGTCAAAGTCGGCCTGGGTGGCAGTCAGAGCTGCCATAGAGGCGATCTGTGGCTCCATTAGGAGACGGGCCGCCATGAGTTCGGCGGGGCTAACGCTGATGATGCTGGCGTCCGAGGAGTCATTGCGAGGAGGCGCCACAAAGGTGCCTCGCCCGACGTGCCGCACCACTCGGCCGTCAATCTCCAGCTGTAACAGTGCACGACGAATGTCGGTTCGGCTGCAGGCTAGCGACTGTCCGAGTGCCCGCTCAGTGGGGAGCCGATCTCCTGGTTGCAGTTCTTGCGACGAGATCAAGTGCTCGAGGTGCTCCACCACTAGCCGAGCGTCTCGTGTGTCGATCAGACCATGTGTCACGGGCATCTCCCTTCTCTACCAAAATGACTCTACCAATGCGAGTCAATCACGACCATTCATCGAATGGATGACGGGCGGCAAACGGCCCTCAGGATCCAAGCGGAGACTTTTTCGCGCGTAAACTTGACGCGCGTGATTCAAGTCACCTACGCTCCAAACCAATCAGGTTCATTCGCAACCAAACTTGCGAATGAGGACGGATTGGTCACTGAACGCCATGGTCACTCCATGGATGGTCGGCGACCTGGGCGAGGTGCAGCAGCACGGCAATGCTGTAGTCGCTGCATGTCCTCACCACGTTCTACCAGAGACAGGGCGTGCAGTCCGCGCACTGCTCGACCATGGCAGTCATTGTTCAACTCAATCGAACGGAGCATTTAGATGCGTACAACATTCCCGCGGTTATCTGCGCTTGCAGTCGTAGCAGCTCTCGGCCTGGCCGGGTGCAGCGACCCGTCGACCGGAGACGCGACCGCCGGCAGCAGTAGCGCCGCCACGGGCGAAGCTGCTGCGGCCATCCCGAACAACTCTAAAATCATCGACGCGGTCCAGACCGATCAAGCGCTGGCCGACAAGGTCCCCGCGAACATAGCCGAGGATGGGACGTTAACCGTTGGCACTTATCTCTACTTCCCGCCCAGCATGTTCCTCGCCCAGGACGGCGAGACCATCATCGGCAACGACAACGACATCATGCTGTCGATAGGCAAGAAGCTCGGTTTGGAAATCGAGTACCAGAACATGGACTTCGCCGCGCTCATCACCAGTTTGCAGAGCGGCCGCGTCGAGGCCACGATGGCCGCGATGAACGACAACGCCGAGCGGCAGGAGGCCATTGATTTCGTCGACTACCTCATGTCCGGCATCGCTCTGGTCATCCAGAAGGGCAACCCTGCGGGAATCGCGGGCCCTGACGACCTGTGCGGTAAGACAGTCGCCACCACCACGGGCACGATCAATCAACAGTGGGCCGAGGCTCAGAGCGAGCAGTGCGTCGCGGCCGGCAAAGAAGCCATCGAGACCTTCGTGACTGATAGTGATACGACAAACCAGAATCAGCTGCGCACCGGCCGGATCGACGTCCTGCTCCAAGATCTTCCTACTGCCATCTATCTCGAGCGCACCATCGAGGATGGCGAAGCCTTCGAGGTCGTCGACATCCCGGTGATCGAGGGAGCGCCGTACGGCATCGGAGTCAATAAGCAGAACCCTGAGCTGCGGGACATCATCTCCGAGGCACTGAATTCTCTCATCGCCGACGGCACTTACGGGAAGATCCTTGAGGCCTGGGGCACCGAGCACGGTGCGATCGAGGAAGCCACCATCAATGGTGGCAAGTGACATGAGGGTGGATGCGCCGCGCACACAGGAGGAGCGCACCCTGCTCCCGCAAGTGCGGCTCAAGCACTGGGGTCGTTGGGTGGTAGGCGCCCTGATCATCGCATTGGTGCTGGCCCTCGGATGGAGTGCCGCAGCTGGGAATATCGACTACGCAGCCATCCCCGGATACCTGGTCCATCCGGTTGTTCGTGCCGGCTTGGTCAACACGATCATCCTGGCCATCGGCTCCATGGCGGCAGCCATCGTGGTCGGCGTGATCATCGCGTTGATGCGCGTCTCCAACAACCCCGTGGCCAATGTATTTGCTGTCTTCTACATATGGTTGTTCCGGGGCCTGCCGCTCTTGGTGCAGATCCTTCTTTGGTACAACCTTGCGCTGGTCTTCCCGCAGATCAGGTTCGGCATCCCGGGTACCGATCTCAGCCTGTTCAGTGCCAACACGAACGACGTGATGACGGCGTTCTTCGCCGCCTTCCTCGGTCTGGCCTTGAGTCAGGGTGGCTACATGGCTGAGATCGTCCGGGCAGGACTCAAGAGTGTCGACCCGGGACAGATTGAAGCGGCGCAGTCGATTGGGCAGACCCCGATGCAACGCACGTTCCGCATTGTTCTGCCGCAGGCCATGCCGGTCATTATTCCGCCGACGGGCAACAACTTCATCGACCTCCTCAAGAGTACGTCTTTGGCGTCGGTCATTGGCTTTCTGGAGCTCGTCAAGGCCTCGAACAACATCTCGTCCTTCAACCTCCAAGTGATGGAAACTCTTATCGCGGCCGCCATCTGGTACATGGTGCTCGTAACCGTTGCAAGCATCGGTCAGCGATACCTGGAAAGGGCCTTCGACAAACGAGGCCGCAAGCAGGGAATGCCAGCCGTGCGCCCATCTGCCGGCCGCAGCCTCTCGTCAAACATCTTCTCGCCCCCGTTTGTCAGGACCAAGCGATGACAAGTCTTAGGAGCAAGTCATGACCGCGGTAAACACCGCCCCTGAAGTCGGGGCGCCCGTCTTGGAAGCAGTACGCGTCAACAAGTCATATGGACATCATCAGGTCCTCAAGGACGTTTCGCTTGACGTTCATCCCGGTGAAGTCGTTTGCCTCATCGGCCCGTCGGGCGCAGGGAAGTCAACCTTCCTGCGTACCCTAAACCGGCTGGAAGTGCCTGACTCAGGCGAAATCTGGGTGGGCGGAGACCCGATCGGATTCCGTCCGGACAATGGCAGGCTCCACGAGCTGACCGAACGTCAGCTCTCAACCCAACGTGCCCGCACGGCAATGGTGTTCCAGCACTTCAACCTCTTCCCTCACTTCACTGCGTTGCAGAACGTGATGGAGGGCCCGGTGCGCGTGCAGAAGCGCAAGTCCGTCACCGTCCGTGAGGAAGCGGTATCTCTGCTCAACCGCGTTGGCCTGGGAGACAAGATCGATTATTACCCTTCCCAGTTGTCTGGCGGGCAACGACAGCGAGTGGCGATCGCGCGCGCGGTCGCTATGAAGCCCCTGTTCCTGCTGTTCGATGAGCCGACCTCTGCCCTTGACCCCGAACTCGTCGGCGAAGTGTTGGACGTGATGACAGCGCTCGCAAAGGACGGTCGAACGATGCTCGTCGTTACCCACGAGATGGGTTTCGCTCGACGCGTCGCGGACCGAATCGTGTTCATGGCGGACGGGGCCATCGTCGAGCAAGGCACATCGGATGAAGTCCTGGACAACCCCAAAGAACCCCGCACCCAACAATTCCTCAAACGGGTTCTCGCGTGACCAGTCACCGCATCCTCTGCAGAGGGATTCAACCAGATGCAGGTCTGAGTCAGCCCCAGGGCAAAGTCGTAGACCAGCAACACGCCGGCCCCCCAACTCGTAGCCGAAGCCACGGTGGGTCACTGGGGCAGATTGGCAGCAAATGTCTTATGCCCGGCCGAATACGTTTCGTATCAATGGATATTGAAGGAAATTCCCATGAGCTTTACTGAGAACCCGCTTGAGGCGCTGTCGCTGGAACAGCTCCAGGCCAGAAGCAGTTGGAAATGGCGCGCCTACCCAGATGACGTGCTGCCTCTATGGGTTGCCGAGATGGACGTGCCACTGGCGCCGCCGGTTGCAGAATCGCTTCACCGAGCCGTGGCAATAGGCGACACCGGATACGTGGCCGGCACCGAACTAGTGGAGGCGTTTCAAGGCTTCGCTGCGCGCCGTTGGGGCTGGAAGACCGTCGAGGTGGACCGGACCTTGGTCGTGGTGGACGTCATGAACGGTTTCGCACAGCTTCTGGACGCCATCACCGACCCAGGTGACTCAGTCATCGTTAATCCGCCCGTCTACACTCCGTTCTACTCCTACACGCAGCACCACGGACGGCGCATCGTAGAGGCGCCTTTAGGCGAGGACTCACGAGTCAACTTCGAAAGCCTGGATGCAGCATTCATGGCGGCGCGAGCCGAGTCGTCACGAGCCGTGTACCTCCTGGCCAACCCGCACAACCCCACGGGAACGGTACACACGGCCGCCGAACTCACCGCCATTCTGGAATTGGCTGCACGACACGACGTTACAGTCGTCTCCAACGAGATCCACGCGCCACTGGTGTACTCGGACGCATCGTTCACGCCCTTGCTTAGCCTCCCGGGTGCCGAGCGCGCATTTTCTTTGACGTCGGCCTCGAAGGCGTGGAACCTTGCAGGCGCCAAAGCTGCTCTGCTCGTAGGCGGGGCCGATACGGCTCCTGAGCTGGCTCGCATTCCAGCGTGGACCTCGCGTATAGCCAGTCAGCTCGGCGTCATCGCCCAGGCCGCCGCCTACAACGAAGGTGAGGAATGGCTCGACGCACTACTTATCGGGTTGGAACGGAACCGCGCTCTTCTCGCCGAGCTGCTGGCCACCCACCTGCCTCAGGTGGGTTACCTGCGACCTGAAGGCACCTACATGGCTTGGCTCGACTGCCGCAACATCGTCCCATCCGACGCGGACGACCCGGCAGCGGTCGGAAACTTCGGGGCGATGGTCGGTCCCGCCAAGCTCTTCTACGACGAGGGCAAGGTCGCGGTCACCTCCGGACACGTCTTCGGTCCAGGAGGAATGGGACGCGTGCGCATCAACTTTGGTACGAGCACTTCCATTCTGACCGACGCGCTGACCCGCATGGGCCAAGCAGCGCGCTCGCTCCGAACTTAAACATCCGCCGTTAGGCGAGCCCCCAATTGCAGACGTTCTAAAGCGGCTGTGCCATAAACCACCATCAATTTTGCCTGTACACCCGGGCTGAAGGGACATGATCATGAAGATCGCGCGCTACCTCTCCGATGGAGCAGACCGCACCGGCGTCGTCGAAGGCGACGTCATCCGTGAGATCCACTGGTCGCTGCGCGACCTTCTCGTGCTGGCTGCCACAGGCCACGAGGGACACAACCCGCCGTACACCGGGCACGAGACCACCGTCAACGAGGTGACCTTCCTGCCGCCGGCCATTGCCGGAAACCGGGTATTCTGCGCCGGCATCAATTATGTGGCGCACCAGCGCGAATCCGCTGACGTCTTCGTGGCCCAAATTCCGGAGGAGCCCATCTTGTTCCTCAAGGACTTCAGCACGCTGGCAGGCGCCGGCGCGGTCCTCCATCTGCCCAAGGGCGTGTCCGAGCAGTTCGACTGGGAGGCCGAGCTGGGCGTCGTGATCGGGGCACCGGTGCGCAACGTGTCCGTGGAGGCCGCCCTCAACGCGGTCGCCGGCTACACGGTAGTCAACGACATCACCGCACGCGATCTCCAAACCAAGCACGTCCAGTGGACATTGGGAAAGAATAGTGTCGCTGCGACTCCGATCGGACCGTGGATCGTCACGAAGGACGAACTCGGTGGCGAGCCGGAGCTCGAGATCTCGCTGAGCGTCAACAATGAACTCAAGCAGACCGGCAACACGCGGGACATGCTCTTCAGCGTGGCACGCCTCATCTCGACCATCTCGGCCGTCATGCCCCTCATGCCCGGTGACGTCATTGCCACCGGCACGCCGAGCGGCGTCGGGTTCAAGCGGAACCCCCCAGAGTTCCTCCACGACGGCGACATCGTCGAAACCCGCATCGAAGGGATCGGTGCCCTGACCAACTCCGTCCAGACTGGAGTGAACTTGCGCGTTGCCGGCTGAGAGAACACTAAATTCTGTCCGCCGAGGGGAGCCGCGCTCGCAGGAATTGTTGAGCTGCCTGCGCGGTAACCACAACCAGTTCGCCCTGGTCCCAACAGCAGCACCACAAAGGTCGCAGTCTTCCCCACCCCTAGCTATATCTGGCCTATGGAGTGTCTCGGACTGATCTTGGCGCCGAAGTTCTTGAGAGGTGCCCTTGGTGCGGTTGGCCTAACAAATATCAAATATCCAGCTTCGAAGGCCAACAGATCCATGCGTACGAATCCCGACTTCACGACCGATCGACTCAGAAGCCAACGACCGGTTGGCCGGTGCGCCGGTCAACGATTTACCTCGTTCCGTATCCAATAACCCCGCGACTTCTGGAGAGGCAACAACATGTCTTCAAGTACCGAAACACGCCTTCAACAGCTGGGCATCGCCCTACCTAAGCCCCACGCAGGGGCGGCGATGTACGTACCCTGGGTGAAGACAGGCAACCTCCTTTTCACGTCGGGTCAGCTCCCGCTCAAAGATGGGAGACTCAAGGCGACAGGCCTCCTCGGAGAACACCTCGACCTAGCCGAAGGGCAAGAAGCTGCCCGCTGGTGCGCAGTCAACCTGCTATCCCAGCTCCGCGCAGCCTTGGGCGACCTGGACAGAGTGCAGCGGCTGATCAAAATCACCGTGTTTGTTGCTGCAGCAAACGGATTTAATGACCACCATCTCGTGGCAAACGGCGCCTCGGAACTCCTCGCCGACGTGTTCGGGTTCAAAGGAGACCACGCCCGTTCGGCAGTGGGTGTTGCTGGCCTGCCAATGAATGCGCCAGTCGAAATTGAAGCAGTCGTCGAGTTCGCCAATGCAAACTCTTGGGAGGGTCTTGCAGAGTTCAGCAATGGATATTGACTCCGCTCCGTAGCTGCCGGGTGCGCTGCGCCCGGCACGGGCCGCTTAAAACCCTTCGTGAACAGACGGGCTGATGACTGCGACGGCTTGATTCTCAATCGGTTCAGCGCATTCCTCGTCTAAGGCGGCGAAACATGTGATGTCGTCCGGCGCTACCGCGACATAGTCATAGCGCCCGTTCATTTCCCTCCACTTGGGTGAGGGGGCCGAGAGAGAAACTACGGTCACACCAAGAACGATGCCCATCCGGAGGCGATCCGGAGACGCGGAACAAGCGACGTGCGCCGAAAACGAAGTGGACTAGGCGATAAAAACGTTACACAACGGAGTTGGTCAGAGTGCCGATGCCACCGAGGGTGATATCAACTCGATCACCGGGCTGAACATCTGCACACGTGCCTGGCGCGCCGGTCATGACAATGTCTCCCGGTTCGAGGGTCATCCACCTTGTGACGTAGACCAAACAGTCGGCGACGCTCGAGGGTAGATTGAAGGATCCGGATTTTGCCTTGGGTTGGCCGTTGATGGTGACTGTGATGCTGACATTTTCGGGATCCTTGATGTCTGTTTCAATCCAGGGTCCTAGAGGTGTGTAATTTGTGCCGGCTTTGGCTTGGAATAGCCTCTCGTCGGCCTGCCCCAGATCTGCATTGGTTACGTCGTTTGCCACTGTGTATCCCAGAACATGGTCTCGGGCATTGTCAGTGGTGAGGTGTGCAGCGCGTTTGCCGATGACGGCGGCAAGCTCACCTTCCACGTTCACGGTGCCGATGCCGCGCGTTATCCGGATGGGATCGCCCGGGTTCGCTAACGTGTGCAGGGATTTGTGCCATGCCTGCACGGGTAACGGGTGGTCGGTGTCGTTATGTCCGATTCCCACAATGGCGGCGGGACGCACGGGTGCAAGCAGCTTTGCGCTCTCTGCCGGCGTTGTATCCCCGGTGAAGCTTAAGACGTCGGCGAACGGATCCTCGACATGATGCCACCCACCGTCCCTCCACACGGCGTGGCGGGTTCCGACTGCGGTTTGTAGCCGCGCAATTCGCATGATTCGTTCATTCCTCGGGGATCAAACCATTGTCACGGGGCGCCTATGGCTTCTGGTGGCGGCGTCGCGGCCCGACGTGCTTGCCTGTGAGGTCCTCACGTTGATGACCTCACAGGCGTTCGCACTGGCTCACGCCCTAGGGGCAGTTGCCGGGAGATCGATCCGGCGCATTTTCAGGGCGGGGTTTTCGCTTCTCACGCCCTGGATGTGTTCCAAGGTGAGAGTGCCGGTGGCCAGTCCCGTCGGTTCGAACAAGCTGTCGATGCAGGCACCGGCTGGATCGTATATGGCTGACAGGCCGATACCCGCGGGCGGACCGTGGTCAGCGGCGACGACGTAGGCCGTATTTTCGATGGCTCGGGCGCGAAGCAGTGTTGTCCAGTGCAGCTCCTTCGATGGTCCCGGCACCCATTGTGCCGGGACAAGAAGTACCGATGCTCCAGCCGCCGATCTTAACCGCGAGAGTTCAGGGAACCGCAGGTCGTAGCAGGTCTGTATTCCGAAGATGAGGCCCGAGTGCTCGAAGAGCGGTTCCTGGTCAAGGGGCCCTGGCCGGATCCAACGGGATTCTTCCGAGCCGAAAGCGTCATACAGGTGAACCTTGCGATAGCACGCCAGGAGCGTGCCGCCGGGGCCCACGGATACGACCGTGTTGTACGGGCGGGGGTCAGAGTCCGGGACCGTTTCGAGCATGCCGGCAGCGATCGTCACCTTGTACTGACTGGCGAGTCGGGACATCGCTGCGACGAAGGGGCCGTCCAGAGCTTCCGCGTTTCCTGACACCTGTTCTGAGAGTTGCCCGGGGAACCATGAGGAGTATTCGGGGAACAGGACAACTTCGGCGCCCTGCCGGGTAGCGGCCTTCACGAGCCGTTCGATCGCGGTGAGGTTGTTGGCTTTGTTCCTGGTTGGGGCGAATTGTGCGGCGGTAACGACGGTCATTTCGTCAGTTCCAGGACAGCGACTGCCCGGCGGGTTCGCTCACGTGCCCGGCTGATGAGGATGGACAGAACCAACGCGATGCCAAGGGCGATGGCCTGCTGATTGGAATCGAGGCGAATCAGGTTCATTCCGTTCGTCAGGCCGACGATGAACAGGACGCCGAGAATGGTTCCCCCGACACCGCCGCGGCCGCCGCGGAGAGATGCGCCACCGATGATCGCGGCGGTGATCGACATCATCATGTATTCTCCGCCCAGCTGGGGCTGTCCTGAGGAGACACGGGCTGTGAGCAGCCATCCTGCGAAGGAAGTCAGTACGCCGCCGATTACGTAGGCGACCAGGAGGTTGGTCTTGACCCGGATGCCGGCAACGGTGGCGGCGATTTCGTTGCCTCCGATCGCGTAGATGGACTTGCCGTAGCGTGTCCACCGCAGCACGACGAAAAGCACCGCCACTACTGGAATGGCAAGGAGCAGCGCTACCGGGATCGGGCCCAGGCGGCCGGAGCCGATCTCGTGGGTGAAGAGCTTAGGGAGGCCGCTGATCTCGCGGCCGCCGCTGACGACCATGGTGACCCCGGAAAAGACGGACATCGTGGCCAGGGTGACGATGAAGGCGTTGACCCGCAGGATGGCGACGCCAATCCCGTTGACGAGACCGACGATGAGTCCGATGACGACGGCGATCACCAGGCCCCATACGATCGCCAGTCCAGCGTATTCTTCGACCCCGCCATACACGGAGTTCATCACCATTGCCGAGCAGACACTAGTGAGGGCGATATTTGATCCCACGGACAGATCGAATCCGCCACTGATCAGGATCAACATTTGGGCGAGGGCGGTCAGCAGTAGGAAGACGCCCATTGTGGCAACTGAGTTCAGGTTCTGGGGCGAGAGGAAGACCGGGTTCACAATGGAGAAACCGACGACCAGCAGGATGAGCAGGAAGGGGAGCGGGCCGCCGACGGCGAACGCCTTCATGCCCCAGTAGGACGTGTTCCGTCGTTGGCCTGGCAGCGGGCCCGGCTCGGTGGCCGGACGCTGAAGAGTTTGCTGAGCCATTTGTTTATGCACCTTTCTGAAGGTTTTCGGTTAGGTTCTCGCCGAAAGCGCCCGCTACGACGGCCTCATCGGTGATTTGATCCCCTATAAGTTCTGCGGTGATCCGCCCGCTGTTCATGACGTAGACGCGGTCTGCCACGCCTATGACTTCCTCAAGATCACTGGAAACGAGCAGAATGCCGGCACCTTGGGAGCAGATGTCCCGCAGGACTGCATATATCTGCTGGCGTGCACCTACATCGACTCCTGATGTGGGTTCGGCGACGACGAGCAGGGAGCGTTTTTTGGTGAGCGCACGGGCCAGGACAACTTTCTGTTGGTTGCCTCCGGAGAGCAGCCCTACTGCCGCCTTCGGCTCATGCGGGCGTACCTCGAGCATTCGCATGAGTTCATCCGCCTGCTGCCGGAGCATTCCCCCGGAGAGGATTCCCCATCTGGAGTTGCCCCTGTGGTTCATTGCTTCGAGGAGGAGGTTGTCTTCGACCGACAGATCGAGTGCCAGGGACTCCGTCTTCCGGTCTTCGGACATGTAACCCACCCCGTGGCTGATGAGAGTGCGCGCCTTCGGGGCGGAGGTTTTGTAGTCGCCGACGCGGACGGAACCGGCGCTCATCTTTTCCACTCCTGAGAGGATCCGGACGACGTCACCCTTTCCGGCCCCTACCAGCCCGGCTATGGCAACGATTTCACCGCGCCGCACAGTGAGCGAGACGTCCTTGACTTTGCCGTTGGCGCTGGAGACGTTGTCCAGCTCCAGGATGTTGTCTCCGAGGGTCGCAGCATCCGCCTTAGGTGGATAAATGGCGCTGACTTCACGTCCCACCATCTCGTTTACGAGTTCCTGGTTGGATACGTCGCTGACAAGGTGATCGGAGATGTACTTGCCGTCGCGGAGGACGGTCACGCGGGTCCCGAGCCGGCGGATTTCCGCCATTCGGTGCGTTATGTAGAGGATCGCCCAGCCCTGGCCGGTGAGGCGTTCGACGATGCTGAACAGTCTTTCGGATTCGCCCTCGCCGAGCGCTGCGGTCGGTTCGTCCAGGACCAGGACGCCTGGTTCACCCATGACGGCTTTCATGATTTCGACGAGCTGCTGTTCAGAGCGGGGCAGGGCTCCCGCTTCTGTCGAGAGGGCGAACGTGCCGCCGATCAGGTCCCGGGTTTCTTTGGCCTTCGTGCGCATGAGTTTTGTGTGGATCAGCCCGTACTGTTCGGGCTGCCTGCCCAGGAACAAGTTGTCCTGGACCGAGAGGGTGGGAGCGAGGCTGAAATCCTGCATCACGACGTTGATTCCGGCTTTACGCGCGTTGGCCGGGGAGTGGTGGGCGACTTCTTCACCACGTATGTGAAGCCGCCCACTATCCGGCTGGTAAGTGCCGAGAATGGTTTTGACAAGGGTTGACTTTCCTGCCCCGTTTTCCCCCAGGAGCACGTGGACTTCACCGGGGTACAGGTCTAGCGACACGTCGCTTAAGGCAAGGGTGGAGCCAAAGCGCTTCGAAATGTGTTGAAGCGAGACGATAGGCGTCAAGGTCTTGGTCATGATTCTTTTCTCGGCTTATGGGTTAGGAGTTGGGCTTGGATTCGTAGACCGGGTTGAAGCTGTCGGGCCCGAACATGTCCTCGAAAACAACGTCCTCAACGTTTTCTGAGGAAATCACCTCCGGTTTCGGGCCCACCCGGGCGCCTCCCAGCTCCTGCCCCTCGAGGGCGCGGGCGGCCTGGGAGACGGCCATGCGGCCCTGGTAGGGGGTCCAGTCGGTGACAGCGGCTGTGGCTTCGCCGTCAACGATTGCCTGGTGGAGGTTGGGGATCAGTGTGTAGCCGTAGACACCGAGTTCGCCTGACTTGCCCGCGTTCCGCAGGGCGATGGCGCCGGCCTCGGCAGCAATGTCCACACCGAAGACGTCGGTGGCATCCGGATAGGCGCGCAGCGCATCCTCGATCAGCTGCAGCTGGATGTCCAGGCCATTGTCTCCGCGGCGGATGACCTCTGTTTTCAGGCTTGAACCTTTGATCGCTTCAGTGAATCCGTCTACGGCGTCGTTGGCGAAGGCAGCCCCGTCCGGTCCGGGGAATACCGCGACCTTGCGGGATTCGCCTCCGGCCTGGTCCACCATGTAGTTTCCGATGAGCTCGGCGGCTTCCTTGTAGCTGACCATGACCTGTGTGTACAGAGGGTCGCTGGTGACGCTTTCTCCGCAGGAGGTGCCGTTGATGAAGTCGACGACTACGATGTCCTGATCCAGGGCCCGTTGGATGGACGAGCAGTTGCCTTCGGCGCTGATGGCTCCGATGATGAGGGCGTCATAGCCTTGAACGATGCAGTCATTCGTCTGGTCGACCTGCGTGGAGAGGTTTCCGTAGCCGCCGGCTTCGAACATGTTGTATTGAATGCCGAGGCGCTCGGCTTCCACGACGTTGCCGTAGTTGGCGGAAACCCACAAGGCATCCTTTACGTGGGGAAACAGGGCACAGACTTTCCAGTCACCAACGACTGATGCTTTATCGATCGGTTCGTAAACGGCTTCGGTGATCGTGCCGTCCTCGGCGGTGTACTCGGCGTCAATGGACCAGTTCTCCGCGGAAACGGCGGCGGCACTCTGCGCAGGTTCGGCGCTCTGGCCCGCGGCACCACAGGCGCTTAGCGCCATCACAAAGGCGGATGCTGACAGGACTGCGGTGGTTTTCCGTGTGGCGTTCATAATCTTCCTAGTTAGTAGATGGCAGAAATGAGAGCAGGGTGGAGCAGTGGGTCCTGGGTCCGGAAGGGTCCGGACCCAGGATCCCGGGGGAGCCGGCGGCCTAGCGGACGGTGAGCAGTTCCGGCTTCGGGACCGAGAGTTCCGGCCCGCCGTAGGAGTTGAGGAATCCGTCCAGCAGAGTGCGTCCTTCCGACCAGTCAAAGGTGCGGTACGCGTTGCCTCGGACGACGAACGAGGCGCCGTTGTAGAACATCTCGTACTGCAGGTGGCGGGAGGCGAATTCGGAGCCGATCACGTCCCACGCCAGCTTGAACAGCTTCACCCGTTCATCGGGGGCGGCCACCGCTGATTTCTGGACGCGGCGGATGCGGTCTGCGGTGATGGGGTTTTCGTAGTCCTTGAGGCTGGAAGGCAGCATGATCACACCGCCGCCGGAGAGCTCGCGCAGAGTATGAATCACCTTGGGGTAGAGCTGCTGAGTTAAGACCTGCGAGGAATAGAGCAGTGCGGGGTCGGGCACGAAGTATTCGCCGTACTTGTATCCCTTGGTCTCCATGGCGTGGGTCAGGGCGTCGATCATACCGATCTCGGCGGCCAGCTGGCCCAGGGACTCCTTCACCTGCGGGAAGTGGGTCGTGCTGTTGATCTCGGTGATGCGGTGTGCGATGGCGGCCAGGAACTGCAGCTTTACCAGCAGCCGGATATTGCACTGGTAGTTCTGGTACACGTGAACGGGCGTTCCGTGGAACTGCTTCTGGAGCAGGCCAATGTTCTGGTTGACGAAGACCCGCTCCCACGGGACCTTCACATTGTCGAAGAAGATCACGCCGTCGGTTTCATCCAGCTGACTCGACAACGGATGGTCGAAGGTCGAACTCGCCGCGGCCTCGTACGAGCGCCGGGACAGATTCTGGATGCCGGGGGCGGACATTGGTATGGCGAAGGAGACGGCGTGGCGTTCGTCTCCTTCCTTGAGCGGCTGCACACCGCTGACGAAGATCTCATTGGCCATCACGCCTGAGGTCGCGAGCATCTTCGCGCCCCGAACCGTGATCCCCTCGGCGTCTTCGTCGACGACTGCAAGGGTCAGGTCGGCATCTTGTTCGTGGACGTCCTGAGTCTTGTTCGTCTGCGGATTGACGATGGTGTAGGTCAGGTAGAGATCGTGGTCCCGGGCGTATTCGTAGTAATCACGGACAGCGGCACCGTACTTGGGGTCGACTTCGTCGTAGACGTGGGCGGACATGTACATGGCCGCGATGCAGGACGCGACGTGGTCAGGCGAGCGGCCCAGGAATCCCAAGTGCGGTTCCTGCCATTTCATCAGGGCGCGGCGGCGGTCGGCGAGCTCCTCGTAGCTGCGGGGCAACTGCCAGGAACGGCTCACCCGGTTGCCCGTGCGGGGGCTCTCGTAAGTCAGAAGCGATTCGAATTCGGGGTTGGCCTGCATGTCATAGAGGCCTGCGGCGGAGCGAACTGCATTGCGGAAAGCTGCATGCTCGGTGACGTCCGCTACCCGCTCGCCGTCGATATAAACCTCTCGCCCATCCCGTAGGGAGGCGAGATGGTCAGTGCCGTTCTTGGTCACGATCTGTTCCTCTCAAAGGTTCTCTAATTCGAGAGGAAGTTGAACCCGGCCCGGGAGAGCTACGGTCTAGCCGGCCATGTTGCTCTGCTTTTTCAGGAGATAGTTCACTTCCCGCACAGCGGAATCCCCATCAACAACCAACACCGGAAAAACGGAGCGCAGCACATCGAACTGTTCACGATTCAAGGACCCGAAAAGCGTATCGTTCACCGGAACCTGGTACTCCGTCAGATCGATCAGCCGTTGCTCCGCCGCCTCGGTAAGAGTAAGCAGGACACGCCTGCGGTCATCCGGATCAGTCGCTTTGGCCACAAGCCCGGCCTTCTTAAGCTTGTTGACCTCCGACGTCACGAATGCGCCGCTGACATGCATGTAATCAGCGATGTCACCTATGGATGCCCTGGATCCTTTCTGCTCCAGCATGCGAATCGTGATGAGGATCGAGTACTGCGGTCCGGTCAGTCCCATCAGTGCCCCCAAGCCGTCCCTTACTGCCTCCAGCCGTGTGCCGAAGGCAAGGACGTCGTAGATGAACTGTCGGAACTGATGATCGTCGCCATCATCGAGCAATGCCGGATTCGTTGTAGTCGTTCCCATGTGGTGCGGTTCACTTCCTCATAGCGAACATATTTGCCTAAGTAAGTTCGCTATGTCAATAGTCGATTTTTATTTATCTTCGCATGGTCAAGGCTTGACAAGCCTGAGGCTTGGCTCTCACGATTAGCTAAGTAAGTATGGCAACTCAGTTAGCTAATGTATTCCGAAGGGGACCAGCATGAACCAGATTTTGGAGCCGCGAGAACTGCGGACCGCGTTCTCGCGATTCGCTACCGGCGTCACCGTCGTCACCTACGAGTTCGAAGGAGAGCCGCGCGGGGTGACGGTCAACTCCTTTACCTCGGTCTCGCTGGATCCGGCGCTGGCGCTGGTGTCGATCGGCAAACAGGCCGCCACAGCTGAGCGGATGGCTGCCGGTCCTTTCGCCATCAACGTTCTTTCCGAAGAGCAGCAGGCGCACGCGCTGCAGTTCAGCGGACGGCAGCAGGCCGGCCTCGACATCGAGTGGAACCGGGGGCCGGGTCTGGCCCCGTGGCTGGCCGGAACAGTGGCCGTTTACCAGTGCGCCGCCTGGCAGATCATCGACGCCGGCGACCACAATCTGCACATCGGGGAAGTGAAGTCAGTGCAGACCAGCAGCGAGCGGAATCCGCTGCTGTTCCTTGACGGGAGATTCCTCTCTGCCGGCCAGAACATGCTGGCGGCTGTCTAAAATCCGCAACGAAAGGAGAACACTCACGTGATACGCCACGTATTCCTATGGAAGGTCACCCCGGACGGAAATCCTGACTATGTTTTGAAGCGGCTCGACGAGCTGCCGCTCAAGATCCCCGGGTGCCTGTCATGGACCACAGGAAAGCACGAGGGGGAGGAGGGAATCTCGGGTGGTCTTTGGGACTACGCCCTGGTCGCCGACTACGCCACCATGGCCGACCTCGAAGCGTACTCGAACCACCCGTTCCACACCGAAGTCGTCGAGGAACTTCTGCCGTTCTTCGCCGAGCGGGCCGTCTGCGATTTCCACATCGACCTGGAGGGAGAAAACCAATGACGGAACTGGACACCGCACCGCTGCGCGAGCTCGAATCCGAATGGGGCACCGAGGATGAACACGGTGCCACGAACCGGATCACCCCCGAATCCCGGGCCGCGATCATGTCGCAGATGGATGGGCGCCGGGTCTACGACCTGAGCGTTGACTACTTCCTCGGAATGCCCAGCTTCCAGGCAGCGGGAGACCCCGCCTACCAGATCTGGATGAGCCACACGCCGCGCGGAACGATCGTCGATAACCTCAACGGCGTGGGAGAACGCATCAACCGCTCCTGTGGATACTCCGGGGACGTGATCCTCATGTACACCCACACCGGCACGCACATCGACTCGCTCAACCACTTCTCCTACGGCAACAAAACCTACAACGGCTTCGACGCCGATGAACACCTCGGAAGCCGCAACTGGCAAAAGGCCGGCAGCGAACAGATCCTGCCCATCATCGCCAGGGGCATACTCCTCGACGTCGCCGGATACAAGGGCGTTGACTGCCTGCCACCGTCATATGGGATCACCGCCCAGGACCTCCGGGACACCCTTGCACACCAGGGCACGACCATCGAAGAGGGAGATGTTGTCCTCATTCGTACCGGCCGGATGCAGTACTGGCCGGATGGGTCGCAGGTTTTCGGCAACAGTCCCGGGCTCACGGTTGAAGCAGCGGAGTGGATCACGACACACAATGTCGTGGCAGTCGGAGCCGACAATGAGGCCGTCGAGCACACACCCTCAACCGACGAGGACAACTGGCTGCCGGGCCACTGCCACTTCCTCATCGACAAGGGCGTTCCCCAGATGGAATGCCTCGACCTCGAAGCCCTGGCCGCCGACGCCGTCTACGAATTCGGATTCATCGGCGCACCCATCAGGCTCCGGGGCGCCACCGGTTCACCCCTGCGTCCGCTTGCCTTCCCGCTGAAGTCCGCCTAGACCCAGGGGGCCGCAGCGAAAAATGCTCGGCCCCCTGGCCCTCCATTCCGTTATCCAGCCCTGCTGCTGAGCACCACCGTGACATGAAAGGTTCAAGGTGTATTCCCCGCCTCCTGCCCTCCCGAGAGTCACCCATCCCGAGACGCTGCACAAAGCCCTCACCCCCGCCCAGTTCGGACGACTGAAGCTGCGGAACCGGTTCGTCATGGCGCCCCTGACCCGTCTTCGCTCGACCCCGGACGGAACACCTGGTGCTCTCCTCGCCGAGTACTACCGGCAGCGAGCCAGCTCCGGACTAATCATCACCGAAGGCACCTGGCCCTCCCCTGAATCCAAGGCACTGGACGGACAGCCCGGAATCGTGACAGAGCAACAGATCACCGGCTGGAAGCAGATTACCAAGGCCGTCCACGACGCCGGCGGACAAATGGTTCTGCAGATCATGCACGCAGGCCGGGTCTCCCACACCCGGATTACCCAAACCCCAAGAATCGTTGCTCCCAGCGCCATCGCCATGCCCGGGGACGTACACACCGCGACCGGGAAACTGCCGTACCCGGTTCCGCACGCCCTGACAACAGCCGAAATCACAAATGTCATCAACGAATTCGTCGCCGCTGCGCAAAACGCCATGCGCGCAGACTTCGACGGCGTAGAAATCCACGCCGCCAACGGATACCTTCTCCACCAGTTCCTCGCACCCAACACCAACCGGCGGGACGACGAGTACGGAAGCAACCCCGAGAATAAAGCCCGCCTGGCAATTCAGGTGACGAGAGCAGTGGCTGAATGCATAGGGGCCGACCGTGTCGGCGTCCGGCTGTCTCCCGGGAACAACATACATGGCATCGAAGAAGAGGACACCGAAGATCTGCGTCAGACCTATCAAACCATTGCCAAGGGCCTGGCCCCTCTCGGACTGGCCTATGTCAGCGTCGTCCACCCCGTTCCTGCATGCGACTTCATCCAAGGGCTGCGCAGGACCATAGCCGCACCGCTGATCGCAAATACCGGGCCCAACACCCAAACCACCCGACACGATGCGTACCGGATCCTGACTGAAGACTCAGCAGACGCAGTCGCCATCGGCCGAAGCATGATCGCCAACCCCGACCTCGTCGAACGCTGGACACGCGGCTACCCCGAAAACGAACCGGATGCAGCAACCTTCTACGGCTCATCATCACGTGGCTATACTGACTACCCCGCTCTGCGCTGACTGACAGGACGTGGTCGACCCCACCGGCACTGCTTTACTCAGCGCTGCAGACCACGCACCCCGAGTTATCGATCCGGGTCATACTCGGATGTTGTTTCGTATGGAGGCCAGGTGCTGCGCCATGGCCGCGGTGGCCTGGTCACGGTCCCTCTTCATTAGCGCTTCCACTATGGCCCGGTGTTCGAGACGGTATTCCTGACATGTGGAGTGGTTGAAGCTCTTCCTCTTCAGGTCGCCCCAGACAGGGTCATTTCTAGATGTATGGAGCAGGTCCATCATCGACAGGATGATGACGTTATGCGTTGCCGCTGCAAAGCTCCGGTGAAGTGCCATATCCCAAGATTCGAATTCGTGATAGTCGTCGTTGTTCTCGCCGCCTTCGAGGCAACGGAGCATTTCCCGGAAGTCTGACTCGTTCGCAGTCACCGCTGCCATGCCTGCGATCTCCGGCTCCAATAGGGCACGCGCGTTCATTAGCTCTACTGGACTCGCCGTACTCGAATCGGCTGCGCTGATGGACGTCGAGGTCAGAAAGGTCCCGCGGCCAACGTGGCGCGTGATTTGGCCCTCCGATTCCATGTGGGCCAATGCCTGGCGCACATCGTTTCGGCTGCACGCCAACTCTGTCGCCAGCGTCCGTTCCGCAGGGAGTCTGGAGCCGGCACTCATCTCGCCGGAATCAATGAGTGCGTTGAGGTGAGCCAGTACCTGGCCAGCTCCGCCCCCCAGCACAGCCATGGTCGTCTCCCCTCTCAGTTGGTCCTCTAGGACTGCTTGCTTAAAGACATTAGTGCCAATGTAACCACATTGCCTAACAATTTTGCGCCAAATGCCCGAATGGTCGAAATGGTTGAGGTTCGCCAAGCTAGGACCGCATATTGGGCTCACGACTAAGACCTGAGAAATATGGGATTGTGCTCTTGACTGTGAGCCAAATCTCAACTTGAATGTGAAAACCAATAGCTACCAAAGCTGACCCAAATAGCACCAATTGGTTATGAATGGTTCCTGCTGGCGTCGCCATCACAGGCTTGACTTACTCACACCTTGAGGAGTTCTAATGCGGAACAAAAGAAGGCTCACGAGCGGAGTCGCACTATCCGGGGCCATCTTGCTGGGTGCCACGGCGTGTGGAGGGGGCGGTGCTGGAACGAATGCGCCCCTGACCTTGGGCATGCTCATGGCCTTTAGCGGTCCTTCGGTCATGGAAGGCCAAGAAGCGGTCAACGGGTGCCTGCCCGCCGAGAAGCTCATCAACGAGGCGGGTGGCGTGCTCGGACGCGAAGTGGATTGCCAGGAGTTCGACACTCGCGGGGCTGCCAGTGACGCGGTCCCAGCGGCTCGGCAGATGATGAGCACAGCAGGCGACATCCTCAGCGTGGTCGGCCCGAGTACAGCAGAGTCGGCCGCAGTCGCTCCGATTCTCGACGAAGCCGCGCAGACTATGTTCTCAGTGGCCGGCGACCCGCAATTCGACAACAACGAACTTGAGCACTTCTACCGCCTGGTCAGTTCCGACAGGGCTGGGGCCCTGGCCATGGCCTACTACGCCCAGCAAGAAGGCTTCAAGAACATTGCGCTGGTCTTCCCTGCTGGTGCATCGGCCCAGGCCAACGTGCCGCCGCTGCTGGAGGCTGCCGAGTCGTTGGGGCTGAACATTGTCCAGAACATGACCATCACAGCCGAGCAGCCGTCCTACCGCACTGAGGTGGCACGCATGCTTGAATCGAATCCCGACGCCATTCTCTTCGAGACCGACGCGGTCACCGCCGGTACCTTCTTGGCGGACCTGAAGCAGGGGGGCGGCGCAGACATTCCGTTGGTCACCACCATCTGGGCTTACACGCGTGACTGGCAGGACGCGGCCATTTCGGCTTACGGATCGTCAGAAAGTCTCCAGGGCGTCCTTCGGATGGTCTCTCGCTACAGCGACGACGAAGGCGCGGGCGTCCAACTCTTCGACGAGACACTGTCTTCCATGGCGGACCAAGACGGAGTCGACTATGAGACCTTCGGTGACAGCGTCTACTCGCGGGCGCACTACGACGGCGCGATCATCGCCGCCCTGGCTGCTACCAAAGCGGGCTCCACCGAGTCGACTGTCTTCAACAAGATGGTCCGAGACATCGTCGCTCCCGGGGACGACAAGACGGTGGTGTCCAGCTATGCCGACGGCATCGCGGCGATCGAGGCCGGTAAAGAGATCCAATACGTCGGTGCGAACGGCGAGATCCTGCTGAACGAGTACAACAACGTGATCAATCCCTTCGCCGTCTACGACTGGAATGCCGCTTCTGACCGCTTCGACGTGGCCACGGTGTTCGACGCCGAAGACCTCGCCGAGATCAACACACCCGGAAACTGAGTCGACAGTACTAATCAACATGGAAACTGGTGAAGTCCGATGGAAATACTTGGCGCAGGCATAGGCTTCGGCCTGGTCATCGGTGCCGTCCTCGCGATCGCAGCCGTTGGCTTCTCGCTCCAATACAGTGTCACGAACGTCCTGAACCTCGCGTTTTCCGAAACGATGATCGTCTCCGGCTTCGTCGGATACTGGGTGAACAGCCAGGGCATGAATATCTGGGTCTCGGCGCTTGCAGCGATCGGCTGCGGTGTTGCCGTCTCGTTCCTGATGAATCGATTTGTTTACCAGCGATTTATCGACAAGGGATCTTCGCTCTTCGTCTTGGTGGTGGTCAGCCTCGCCCTGAGCATGATCCTCGCGAACCTGCTCCTGGTAATCGCCGGACCGCTCTCCTTTAGGTACGACGTGCCCGTCTCCACCGTCTTCAGCATCGGGGGCGCGGCCTTCACGAACGTCCACATGGTGGTCGTGGTCCTGGCGGCCCTGACCATGGTGGGCATCCACTACCTGCTCAAGCGGACCCGGCTTGGCAAGGCCATGCGGGCCGCGTCGGTTGACCCCACCCTCGCCCAGTCCTGCGGAATACCCACCAATCGGGTCGTGAACCTCGCCTGGGCGATCTCCGGTGCCTTGTGTGGGCTGGCCGGCGTGGTCTACCTCGTGAGCACCTCCACGTTCTCTGCCACCTCGGGTCGCAGCTTTGTGGTCCTCGTTATCGCGGCCGCCATCCTAGGCGGGATCGGCGATGCTTACGGCGCCATGCTTGGAGCACTTGTCATCGGCATCAGCACCGAACTCGGAGCGATCTGGTTCGACTCGACTTTCAAGCTCGCCATCGCCCTAGCGATCCTGATCCTAGTCCTCCTGGTGCGGCCGCAAGGTATCAGGGCCGAGTTTGCACGTGAAAGAGAAGTGAGCGCAGCATGAGCGCCGATATCCAGTACTACGTAGCCCTGATCGTTGTCTTTGCCTGTGTGGCCGCCATCTCCTGCTGGGGACTGGACGTCCACTTCGGACACACGGGGATCCTGAACTTCGCCTTCATCACGTCCCACGCGGTCGGCGCCTATACGGTCGCCCTGCTGACACTCGGGGCGCCCGAGGCCGAAGGCGGCATTCCAGGCCAGGCCTACTTCTGGGGGACCGAGATCCCGTTCCCATTCACGTACCTGATCGCCATCCTCGCAGGAATCTTGGTCTCTCTGCCTTTGGGACTCGTTGCCCTGCGGAGGCTCCGGTCGGATTATCAAGCGATCGCGTTGTTGGCGGTGGCCATGATCGCCTCTGTCATGGTCATCGCGGTTCCGGCCTTTCTGGGCGGGGGTCTGGGACTGCACTCTATTCCGGCGCCGTTGGAGGACCAGCTCGACCTCCCTCGAACCCAATACAGCTGGTTTTTCGCCGGCTTCTGCGTAGCAGTGGCTGCGTTCGCCTATCTTGTGGTGACTCAGATGACCCGCAGCCCACTGGGACGTACCCTTCGTGCTGTTCGCGACAACCCGGCTGCCGCCGACGCCCTCGGCGTCAACATCGTCAGCAACCGCATGGTGGCCTTCGCCATCGGCAACGGCTTGGGCGCCCTGAGCGGCGCGCTCCTGGTTTCATATTTGGGGACCTGGTCTCCCAACGATTGGTTGTACGGGGAGACGCTGATGCTCCTCGGCGCCGTGATCGTCGGCGGGGCCGGGAACAAGTTTGGCGTGCTGCTGGGAGCATTACTCATCCCGGTCGCGCTCACCGAGGGAGCTCGCTTCCTGCCGCCCATCGGCGCACCGGGAACGGTGGAAGCACTCCAGTTCGTCTTGGTCGGAATAGTCATCATCCTCTTCCTCTGGTTCCGACCCCAGGGGATCGTGCCTGAGCTAAGGAGGCGTTTCGACGATGCAGGTAAACCTGTCCCTGCCCTCAAGAGCTTTGCGCTCGACAGGGCAGAACGAACCACAAGGAGGTCCTGAGATGGAAGCGGTCCGACCCAAGACCGGACCGAACGTCGCGATCTCGCTGCGGGGGATCGGCCAGGACTTCGGTGAGGTTACTGTCCTCGACGACGTCAACCTCGATATCGCTCACGGTTCGGCTACTGCGCTGGTGGGCCCCAATGGCGCCGGGAAGTCCACCGCGATGAACGTTATGGCCGGCAGCCAGATCCCGACGCGTGGAACCGTCCTTCACGAGGGCAAGGACATCACCAAGGCCCGGCCCTACGTCCGTGCTCGTCGGGGGATCCTCCGCACATTCCAGCTTCCCTCCGACTTCGGAAGGATGACCGTGCTGGAGAACCTGCTGGTCGGGGCATCCCAGATCATCGGGCGCGAGCGTCTCTACGGGTTCTTGGACTGGCCCGGCTCGTGGTCAGCCAAGGAAGCCGAATCGGTGAAACGAGCCCGGGCTTTGTTGTCCGACTTCGGGCTTAGCGCCAAGGAAAGCGACTACGCTCAGGACCTCAGCGGCGGCCAACGGCGGATCGTAGAACTGCTGCGGGCCATGATGGCCGAGCCCCGGGTCCTGCTGCTCGATGAACCATTCGCCGGGCTCCACCCGAGCATCATCAGCACCGTCGGTGACTTCGTGCGGGACGTTCGTGAACAGGGCGTGACCGTCGTGATGATCGCCCACGAGCTCGACGCGGTGGAGGACATCTGCGATCACGTGGTGGTCATGGCCCGCGGAACGGTTCTCTTCGAGGGGTCCATGGCAGAGGCTCGCCGGGACCAGAAGGTGGTTGAGGCATATGTCGCAGGTTAAGGAAGCACCCGTCGTCCTGGACGTCCGGAACTTCAGTACCGGATATCGGGGGAACCCGGTGATCCGCGATGTCTCGCTCCAGTCCCGCGGCGGGCAGCTCACGTGCATCGTCGGTCCGAACGGCTGCGGCAAGAGCACACTGCTCAAGGGCCTGGCGGGGGTGTTGGCCCCAATGGGAGGGTCCATCTCGCTGCACGGTGAGGACGTCACCGGGAAAAAGACCCCTGAACTCGCCCTCTCCGGCGTGGGTTACGTGCCCCAGCTCAAGGACGTGTTTGGCCCGCTGACCGTACAGGAGAACCTCGAGCTCGGCGGGTACGCACTGTCCCGAAGCAAGACTAGCGAACGGATTGACGCGGTCGTTGAGATGTTCCCACGCCTAAAGGAGATGCTCACCCGCCACGCAGGGAACCTCAGCGGTGGGGAGCGCAAGATGTTGGCCGTAGCGCGGGTTCTCATGCTCGAGCCGAAGCTCCTGCTCCTGGACGAGCCGACGGCAGGCCTGACAGAGGAACTGGCGCACCGGATGCTGGAGGAGCAGCTCAGCGGTGTCATGCGGGCAGGGGTGGCCGTGGTCCTGGTGGAACAACGAGCCAACATCGCCCTGCACGCCAGCGACTACGCCTACCTCCTGACATCGGGTCAGGTCCGCAGGGAGGGCCCTTCGAGCGAACTGCTTGCCGATCCCACCTTCGCGGAGGTGTTCCTCGGTGGCGAGGGCGCCACCGGCATCAGAGCTACCAGTTGGTCCAAGCAGTAAGACACTTCACAGGTCCAGAGATAAGGAAGAAGCTCCATGAAGTACATCAACTACATCCACGAAGGCCGCACCGCGTGCGGAGTCGTCATTGGGGACACTGTTCACCGGGTGGATTGGAACATGCGGGACCTGATGGTCCTCTCAGCGGCAGGACAGGAACGGGAGGTTGGGTTGCAGCGGGGTCCGGGGATCGATCTGGGCGCCGTCACCACCCTGCCCCCCGTCCTGCCCGAATCGCGGATCATCTGTGCCGGCATCAATTACGTGGAACACCAGATCGAATCGGCCGACGTCTTCTCCGCGAACATCCCCGAGAACCCGATTCTCTTCATGAAGGACGAGGCGGCCATGTGCGGGCCGTACGACGTCCTCGAGCTGCCTGCAGACGTCTCCGAGGAGTTCGACTGGGAGGCCGAGATGGGCGTAGTGATCGGGGCCCCCGCACGCGGGGTGGACCGAGCCGAGGCCTGGGACGTCGTGGCCGGGTTCACGGTGGTCAACGACATCACCGCCCGGGATCTGCAGACCAAGCATCAGCAGTGGACCCTGGGGAAGAACGTCGAACGGTCCACTCCGATCGGCCCTTGGATCGTCAGCAGGGACGAGATCGGTAGCGAGCCGGACCTGGAGCTACAGCTCCGTGTAAATGGAGCGGTCAAGCAGTCTGCTCGGACCAAGGACATGATCTTCGACATCCCGACCCTGATCTCCGTGGTCTCGAATGTCATCCCATTGCGCCCAGGCGACATCTTGGTTACCGGAACGCCTGCCGGTGTGGGCTTCAAGCGGAATCCGGCCGAGTTCCTGCGGGACGGCGACGTCGTGGAGACCTCCATCGAGTCCGTCGGCACCCTGCGCAATCCAGTGCGCGTCACTCGCACGGCTCCACTGGTCGCCAGCAACACGCCAGCCTAGCGATCTGCCTTTCACGTCATCACCTACATACTAGTTCGGCGCCTACTCACCCGTCTCCGAAACGACGCCCGGGGAGCTCGTCGTCGTCGCGGGGCAATTCGGAATGGACCAGACAGGTGCCTTCCCGCGCACGAATTCAGCCCAGGATCAGGTCCGCGGATGTTTCGAGAAAGTGGGACACGCTCTGGCTGCAGCTGGCCTGGGATTCGAACACGTGATCAAGTTCCAGACTTTCTTGGTAGGCCGGGACACTCAAGAAGGTCCCCCTGCCAACATGTCGGATGAGAAGGCCTTCATCTTCCAGTTGTCCAAGAGCTCGTCGTACAGCACTCCGGGGCGCTGAAAATCGGGTGATGAGGTTTCGCTTGGTTGGCAATTTCCCTCCCGGGCTCAAGGCGCCGGCAGCGAGGCCCTCGAGGAGCATCGAAACGAAGCTTCTGCTTTAGGTCCAGCACCCCCGTCAGCGTATCGATAGCGACCAATTGTCACCAATGTATTCGTATACGAGACCGGTTGGTCCAAGGTATTGCACATTAATTCCGCAAGAGGCTATGCTCGTCTTGTAATATTGGTTCGATTGATACGGATTGGTTCGCGCATGAAATTGGTTACATTCTCAACTGGCTGCGGCGATACCCATGTGGGGATTGCCGACCCAGAGAGCGAGACACTTCGGGACCTCAGCTCACGTCTCCCCGACGGCCTGGGGCTCCTGGATGTGATCGAGTCATGGAACAAGTACGAGCCGCTGTTGAAAAGCACTCAGGATCTTCCCGAGTTGTCACTCGCGGACGTGAAAGTACGCGCTCCTATCCCGGTCCCGCGACGTGACATTTTTTGCGTTGGAAAAAACTACCGCGACCATGTCGTGGAATTTGGACGATCCGGATACGATATGCCAGACCGTTCAGAAGAAACACCTGAAGCCCCGGTTGTCTTCCACAAAGCCACGACCTCAGTAGCCGGACCCTACGATCACATCGAGCCTCATACCGCGGTTACCCAGGAACTGGATTACGAGGCTGAGCTAGGAGTCATCATTGGGCGGGGTGGGCGAGGAATCTCACGCGAGAACGCCTTCGACCACGTGTGGGGATACACCATCATTGATGACTTCACGGCGCGAGACCTCCAGCGCAAGCACAAGCAATGGCTCTTGGGCAAGTCTCTGGATACGCACTGCCCCATGGGCCCCTACGCTGTTACAAAGGATGAGGTTCCGGACCCCGGAGCGCTCCGTGTGCAGTCTTGGGTCAACGGCGAAGCCCGTCAGGACGGGCAAGTAAGCGATCTAATCTTCGATATCCCGGAACTAATTTCCACCATCTCCGCGGGAATCACCCTACTTCCCGGAGACATTATCGCCACGGGAACGCCTGCGGGCGTGGGTATTGGATTCGATCCACCACGTTTCGTCCAGCCCGGCGATGTCATCGAGATTTCCATCACCGGCCTGGGTACTCAGCGCAACGAGGTTCGCGCTGTTGTGCCTGCGTAATCCTCACAGTCAAGAAAATCATCGCTGAGCAGTCAGCAATGAACACGAGGAGCGAGTGCACATCATTCGTAAGTTGAAATTACAGAAGGAGCAACAGCATGGCTGTGAAGTACCTATCCGAGGTCGATGGGCTTTCAAAGTTCGGAGACTACTCACCGGTGGCAATTGCTGATGGCGTTGTCGCTATCGCAGGACAATTTGGACTTAACGAGACAGACCCCGCGGGGCAGGTTCGCGGTGCTTTCGCTAGCGTAGGCAAGGCACTCAACGCAGCGGGCCTGGGCTTCGACGACGTCATCAAGTTCACGACCTACGTTGTGGGCAGGGAGACCATCCCTCACTTCATGGAAGCCAGAAAGGAAGTATTCGCAGAAATCTACCCCGAAGGCAACTACCCGCCCAACACCCTTCTCATCGTCGCCGGACTCGTCCACGAGGAGTTCGTCGTTGAAATCGAAGCGATTGCCCAGAAATAACCCGCTGACGTCTTGACGTAACGCAGACCCATGAATTGCGGGGCCTGGTCTGATAGCCGACACCGCCACTACTTCCCCCAGGACGCATCGCGGAACTGCCAAAAGTGGGAACACCCCGAGGACTGATTTTGGTTCCAGTCGAGAGCAAACCAGGAACTGCACCGTCTGACGCATCCGCAAGATGAACCACGATCGGGACCCCATTCCGGTCGTGGTTCCTCCTGCTCACGGAGGCTGGTTCCGAACCTGAAATGGAAACAAACGGACCAGCCTGGTGAGCTTTAGGCCCGAAAGGCATGCGAATGCGGTTGTCTCCGTAATCGCCCCACCCGACGCTCATGCCGGTCGCGGAAGGCGGAAGTGTTTCCACTACGCCACAGGAAGCGAGTGAAGCGACGGTCAACCCTGTTGCGTAAGGAAAGGTAGACGATGAAGTTCGGAAAGCAGACCGCCCCCGTCGCGGATATCAACGAGGACGACCTAGAAGTCCACAAGCCCAAGACCGAGGCCGCCGGGGTCAAGGCGGTGATGGTGGCGTTGGAGCGTGCGGTGGCGCAGGCCGGAGTGACCCGCACCGCCCAGTCGCTGCTGCGGTTGAACCAGCGCGGTGGGTTCGACTGCCCGGGCTGCGCCTGGCCGGAATCGGACAAAAAGCGCAAGGCCGCCGAGTTCTGCGAGAACGGGGCCAAGGCCGTGGCCGAGGAGAACACCCTGCGGACCGTGGGCGCCGAGTTCTGGGCCAAGCACTCCATCAAGGAGCTGTCGGAGAAGACGGAGTACTGGCTGGGCAACCAGGGCCGGCTCAGCGAACCGGTGGTGATCCGGGAAGGTGATACCCATTACTCCCCAATCTCCTGGGCTGAGGCGTTCGAGCTGATCGGCGAACACGTCCGGGCATCTACCCCGGACCGCTGCGTTTTCTACACCTCCGGGCGGACCGCGAACGAGACCGCGTTCATGTACCAGCTCTACGCCCGGGCCATCGGCACCAACAACCTGCCGGACTGCTCCAACATGTGCCACGAATCCTCCGGATCGGCCCTGAACCCCACAATCGGCATCGGCAAGGGCACCGTGTCCCTGGACGACATCCACGATTCCGAACTAATCTTTGTCGTCGGCCAAAACCCCGGCACTAACCACCCCCGCATGCTGTCGGCGCTGAAGGAATGCAAGGACAAGGGCGGCAAGGTGGTGGCCGTGAACCCGCTGCCCGAGGCCGGGCTGTTCAACTTCAAGGACCCGCAGACCGTCTCCGGCGTCATCGGCGGCGGCACCCCGCTGGCCGATGAATACTTGCAGATCAAAGTCGGCGGGGACCTGGCCCTGTTCCAGGCGCTCGGCCACCTGCTCCTGGCCGAGGAAGAGCGGAACCCGGGCACCGTCGTCGACCATTCCTTCATCGCCGCCCAGACCGACGGGTTCGATGCTTACCGTGAAGCCCGCGCAGAGCTGGACTGGGCCGAAACGGAGAAGGCCACCGGGCTGTCCCGCGGACAGATCGAGACTGTTGCCGGCATGCTCATCCGCTCCAAGGCCACCATCTTCTGCTGGGCGCTGGGCGTGACACAGCAGCCGCACTCGGTGGACACCATCAAGGAAATGGTCAACGTCCTGCTCCTGCAGGGCAATTTCGGCAAGCCCGGCGCCGGCGCCTGCCCCGTCCGCGGGCACTCCAACGTCCAGGGCGACCGGACCATGGGCATATGGGAAAAGCCCAAGGAAGAGCTCCTGGAAGCCTTGGACAACGAGTTCAGAATCACCTCCCCCCGCCGCCACGGCTACGACGCTGTGGAGGCCATGGAGGCCTTCGAACGCGACGAGGTGGACGTCTTCGTGTCCATGGGCGGCAACTTCTCCCTGGCCTGCTCGGACACCGAGATGCTGGAGGCCGGGATGCAGCGGATCGGCCTGACCGTGCACATCTCCACCAAACCCAACCGCTCCCACATCGTCCACGGTTGCACCTCACTGATCCTGCCCACTCTCGGCCGGACGGACAAGGACGACAAACACCCCAAGGGCGCGCAGTTCCTCTCCGTGGAGGACTCCATGTCCGTGGTCCACTCCACCCAGGGCCGCCTCACTCCGGTCTCCGAGCACCTGCTGGCTGAGCCGGTCATCGTCGCCCGCATGGCTGAGGCAACATTCGGCCCCGAGCACCCGGTGGACTGGAAAGCCATGGCCGATGACTACGACGTCATCCGGGACCACATCGAACGTGTCCTGCCCGGCTTCGAGGACTTCAACACCCGGGTCCGGACCAAGAACGGGTTCGTGTTGCCCAACCCGCCACGGGACACCCGCTCGTTTGCCACGAACATCGGCCGCGGCCGCTTCACGGTCAGCCCGCTGGAGTACCTCACGCCGCCGGACGGGCACCTGGTGCTGCAGACCATCCGCAGCCACGACCAGTACAACACCACCTACTACGGCCTAGATGACCGCTACCGGGGCATTTCCGCCGGCCGACGCGTGATCCTGATCCACCCCGAAGACCTGGAAGAACTCGGCTTCAAAGACCGGGACCTCGTGGACGTCGTCAGCACCTTCCGCGGCCACGACCGAACAGCGGACAGGTTCCGCCTCGTGGCCTACCCCACCGCCAAGGGCTGCGCCGCCGCGTACTTCCCCGAAGCCAACGCTCTGGTCCACAAAGAAAACGTCGCCCGCGAATCCAACACCCCCGGCTTCAAAGCCATGTTCGTCCGCTTCCGACCCCACACCGCAGAAGCAACGGCTGGCGAGCTAGTCTCGCGCCAAAACGCGGCAGCCGACCACATCATGACTTAGAGGCTATGGAGGGACTGTCTCATTAAAGGTGTATCCGGCGGTTTCCTTTAGTAGTTTTCGGCGGCCGGGAAGCGGTCGCTGAAGGTGATGCGAAGGCGTTCAAAGCGGGCTTCCAACGCGTGGCCCATCGGATCCTGCCGGCACCGGTCGGATCGAGTGACCGGGTGACCAGATAGAGGCACTTTAGCGCGGCCTGCTCCGTGGGGAAATGACCGCGGGCCTTCACCGCGCGCCGGTACCTGGCATTGAGCGACTCAATCGCGTTGGTCGAACAGATCACGCGGCGGATTTCCACGTCATAGTCCAGGAACGGGATGAACTCCTCGCACGCGTTCGCCCACAGGCGGATGACCGCGCCGTACTTGCTGACTCAGTGCTCCGTGAAGTCCTCAAACGCCGCTCGACGAGGCCGAGGATGATGCCCACGGTGATCGGGTCGCCCAGAGCCGAGACAATGCCGTCCCAGCCGCGGACCGGTACGCCGGCGGAGAAGAACGCGAGATCTACGCCGAGCGGATCCTGGACGGCCCACTGCCCTGGACCGGGATGCGCGTTGTCTAACGCCTGATCGGCCTGGCCAGGCAGTACGGGACTTCTACGAGATCGTGGTCGAACGCCACCGCCGCAAGGCAACCATTCCCACTTCCACCAGGGAATCGGCCGAATGGCTGACGTTGACACGATGCTTACCGGATTCTGACTGAAGAATCAGCAGACGCAGTCGCCATCGGCCGAAGCATGATCGCCAACCCCGACCTCGTCGAACGCTGGACACACGGCTACCCCGAAAACGAACCGGATGAATCAACCTTCTACGGCCCATCGTCACGTGGCTATACCGACTACCCCGCTCTGCGCTGACGCCCGAACCCGACAGGACGTGGTCGAACCCACCGGCGCTCCTTGGCTCCGTGTCGTATGGAGGCCAGGTGCTGAGTCATGGCCGCGGCGGCCTGGCCACGGTCCCTCCTCATCAGCGCCTCCACGATGGCCTTATGTTCACCACGGTATTCCTGGCATGTGGAGGGGGTGAAGCTCTTCTTCTTGAGGACCCACAGACGGGGTCATTCCTTGACGTGTGGAGCAGGTCCATCATCGACAGGATGATGACATTGTGCGTGGCCACGGTGAAGCTTCGGTGTAGCGCGATATCCCAAGACTCGAACTCGTGATAGTCGTCGTTGTTCTCGCCACCCTCGAGGCATCGGAGCATTTCCCGAAAGTCCGACTCGTTTGCAGGTCGCACCGTCCGGGCATCCGCTGGGAGCCATGGCGTGTGAAGGCGGGCGGCACAGAAGCGAGTTCACACTGCACCTGGGCCGGACCCTGATCTGCGCGTTCTCGAGGGTCATCCCATTGCGTCCCGACGATTGGGTACTGGCTTCCCTCGGAAATGGCGCACCGGTCTCATATCTGTGGTCCTGATAGGAGAGGCGGGTGCGCTCAGGCCATTGCTGGTAGCCCGCAACCGACGGTTTCGCTGAACGCCTTGGCAATCTATCAGCAGGGCCGACGGGCTGCTAACATGCAGAGCATCCCTTTGTTCGCCATGGAGATGAGCCCTAGTGATAACACCGCAAATGCCTCAACGCTCAGCGCTTGTGCAACAAATCATTGCTATCCTCCAGAGCAACATAGCCTCCGGTGCATGGCCTGTAGGCAGCAGGGTGCCATTGGAAGCGGAACTGCTCACCCAGTACGGAGTCAGTCGGGTAACTCTCCGCCAAGCGATTCAATCGCTCGTTCATGTGGGGATGCTTGAGACGATCCAAGGCAGCGGCACCTTCGTCCGGGCGTCCAGTGAGCTCGACACCGTGCTGGCGCGATTCGTCGCCGGAGAGGAACTGGCATATGTATTGGAGGCTCGCCTAGCGATCGAAGCGCAGGCGTCAGAAATCGCGGCAACGCGCGCCACCAACAAGAACATCGAGCAGTTGGAGGCATTGCTTGAAAAATCTAGGGAAGCCGCCGAGGGCAACGATGGCGACGCTTTGGCCCCGCTGTCGGCGGCCTTTCACAGGTTAGTTGTCGATGCAGCGCGGAACCCGGTATTGTCCCGGCTCTACCACGGCATCGATGAAGGCATGGAACGTTCGGTGCGGGAAGTCTCGGCTCATCAGCCCCTGACCACGTTCGTCGACGAACACGCCCGTGTTGTCCAGGCCATCAAGAGCGGCGACGGCTCCACCGCAGCGGCGGCCGCAAGGGCTCATCTCGTGGGCGCGCTTCAAGGGTATGCCGCCGCTGCAGGAGACCATGGGTCCGCAGAGGTGAAGAACAAATGACGACGATCCACACTGTCACGCATCCAGAAGTTTTCTCATCTTCGAAAGCGCTTGTTCGAGTGCAAAACTCACTGCACACCAGCGATCTTCTGGCGCACGGGCATGATTTCGCCGAGATAGTCTTCGTACGTGACGGCAGGGCGCATCACAACACACAGGCTGGCTCACTCGATATTCGGTCGGGAAGTGTAGTTACGCTCGGACCGAATTCCTGGCATGCCTACCAAACTCACACACGGCTGAAGCTCTCTGTTCTGTACTTGTCCACCGCACTCCTTGACCACAGCACTCCACTCCATGCCGAGCAGGAAGCTCTCCGAGATGTCAAGGCGCCAGGACAGGTCACTGCCCGAAGGCTTACGGCGGGTGCTTTCACCGCGATGGCCTCCTTGGCCGACCGCTTTCGCGAGGTTCCGGGACAGACCGTGTTCGCGGAACTGGGCTTTTTCTACCAAGTCCTGGACTGTCTCGCGAGCACCCAGCCCTATGCACGGTTTTCGTCGACGGTTCCCTCACCTGGCGGTCACTCCAAAGGTGCGGGGGATGCATTCCACAGCGTCGTGCTGACCGAGGCAGTCGGCCTCTTACGAGACAGGCTGAACGAGGATTGGAATATTCATCGCCTGGCGGCCCAAGTCGCTCTCTCGCCTGGGCACTTGTCACGGCTCTTCAAGCAAGAGGTGGGTCATTCACCCATAGCTTTTCTCAACCAACTTCGTGCAGAGCAGATGGCCCGCATCCTGCGCTCTGAGACGGCGACGGTGGCATCGGCCGGACGGGCGGTTGGGTGGCCGGATCCCTCCTATGCGACGAGGCGATTCGCCTCCCATTGGGGCATTACTCCGACCGCGTACAGAAAGCGTGCGGCGCTTGTGACAGGCCAGGATAATCCCCGCAGAGCCTCCTGATGCGCGCGCCGTTACTGTACCGCGCCGTACTCTCGGCTCAAGCCGGTAGGACTGAAAGATCGTAAGGGCCTTTGGACGCCGCATCCGCGGCTCGACCTATCCGTCCTGCGTCGCCCAGGAAGTGACAATCCGGTGCCTGCTCGACCAGGTGGAAGTCATTCGGGACCTGTACGAGGGCGACCTGGCCAAAGGCTGGCGCGGCCGGCTGGAAAGAACACCTGCTCAGAGACACGGTCAGCCAAATGACCTACCAGAACGCCATGGACGGTTTTGAAGGCGACTTCGAGATGAACATGCAGCTTGGACTGGCCCTGATGGATCTGAAGGATTGTTCGAGTCTTTAATGACTCTTGCGTCCCGGCCTTCGTAGGCTGACAACAACACACCGAAGCCCCTATTCCGAGACAATAAAAATTGCAGGGTTGGTGTCAACAGGCTCACGACAACGGAGCTCCAGCGGTTTCTGCGGTGCGGACCCGTGCACCCGCGAGGCCCAGAGCGAGATACCAGTGGGTGCCCTCCGGTCTGACATTGCCCAAGCCGGTAAGTGGCGAGGACTGCGATCATGGCCTCAACATCCGAACTGTCGGGGCAGGCTTGCAGCAGGGCGTTCGTGGCGAAGGTGTGGCGGAAATCGTGCAGTCTCGGGGCCTTGCCGGCCGGGGCGGGCGGTCAAACTGAGGCCAGTGCGCGCGGTGACATCCACTCCGTGTTGCAAGACCCGGGCGCAAGCATAAGCTCGTCCAACCCAACAGACCCTGACAGAACAACAAGGCCGAGATCCTTCTCCAAATCGCGAACGGTCTGTCCTAGCTGCAAAAGGACTTGTGCATGGAGAGCGCCAGTCGGGAGAGGGAAGCGCCGGAGGCGTATGCAGACGCCGACAGATCAGTGGGCGTCCTTCGATCTTGGAAAAGGGTCTGGAATACACCAGCGGGGGGCCCGCACGATTGGAACGCGCTCGTATAGTGCCAGATGATGGCGGGATTGTCCTATCCGCCATGAGAAAGCAGTCCATAGGGTTATCAGCTAAGGGTTCCTAAATACGGAGTGTTCCTAATGCTTGACTTTATTTCATCGCGCAATTGGATCCGTCGCGTATCTTCTTCAACTTTCGCTGCCAGTCTCGTTGTGTTGCACGCCGCGTTCTCATCTGCAAGGTCGGAAGCGACAAGCTCCTCTGATCTCAGTGGTCTCAACGTTTTCTCATTGCGTCCAAGCGACATCTTGGTTACCGGGACGCCTGCCGGTGTGGGCTTCAAACGGAAGCCGGCCGGGTTCCTGCGGGACGGCGTGGTGGAGACCTCTACTGAGTCCATCGACAGCCTGCGCAATTCGACGCGGGTCACTCGACGGCTCCACTGGTCGCCAGCGGCACATCATCCTAACGAGACCCTCACGTCATCACCTACACATAAACCGAAATGGAGTTATCGCCATGTCCGTCACTTACCATCCGACAGTTCCCAAGCTAGCTAAGTTCGGCGCCTACTCACCCGTCTCCGAGGCGACGCCCGGGGAGCTCGTCGTCGTCGCGGGGCAATTTGGAACGGACCAGACAGGTGCCTTCCCGCGCACGAATTCAGCCCGGGATCAGGTCCGCGGCTGCTTCGAGAACGTGGGACACGCTCTGGCTGCAGCTGGTCTGGGATTCGAACACGTGATCAAGTTCCAGACTTTCTTGGTAGGCCGGGAAACCATCCCTCACTTCATGGACGTCCGCCGCGAAGTATTCGACGAGATCTACCCCGGGGGGATCTATCCTCCGAACACCCTGCTTGTGGTCAATGGGCTAGTCGAGGAGCGGTTCGTCGTAGAAATCGAGGCCCTTGCCGTCCGTCCAGCTGGGGAGTGACGCTGTGACGAGCACTTATTTCCAACAGGGCAGAGAAACGGCCATCAGTTACCCGGTGACTGTCGGTGGCGTCACTACCCGAGTGGTCGAGTCGGGCTGCGGGGAACGCGTGCTCTTCTGCATCCACGGTGTCGGTTCCCGCGCCGATCGTTTCATCCCTGTGATGCCGGCCTTGGCGGCCTCCGGATTCCGAATCCTCTCCATGGACTTACCCGGTCATGGACTGGCCTCCAAACCGGCCGACTTCGGATACCGGCCCAGGGACTTCGCCCGATTCGTAGAGGGAGTCCTCGACGCTCTCGACCTGCGTGAGGTCATTATTCTGGGAACGTCCCTCGGCGGTCAGGTGGGTGCGACACTGGCCTGCAATCGGCCTGACTTGGTCGCCGGACTCGTGCTGATCGGAACCATGGGCATTGTCCCGATGGAAACAGAATGGATGGTGCCTCCCGAGAAGGTCTCGGACGGCAGCCCCGAGGCAGTGCGGGCGAAACTAACCTTCCTGGTGTCGTCTCCCGATCAGGTGGTCGATGCCTGGGTCCGGGAGGAATCCCAGATCAACTCTTCCGCAGGGGCGCGACAGGCCCTGCACAAGGCTGCCCAGGCGCTCAACGAGGATTCGGTAACGGACCTACAAACGGAAAGACTGCTGGAGTTCAGGCCTAACCTGCCCATCCTGCTCGTGTGGGGTGCGAACGACGGGTGGACGCCGTTGCCCATGGGGTACCGGAGCCGCGACGCACTTCCTGGGGCGGAGTTACGCGTGATGGACAACTGCGGTCATGCGCCTTATTTCGAGAACCCCGTCGAATTCGCCGGAATCGTCGAGGAGTTCTTCACTAATCAATCGGCCCACACTGGGCACAGCCAATCAGCCACAGGAGGCAATTGAAATGTCATCCAAGTACTTGCTCATCGAGAACGGCACCGTGATCGACGGGGACCTGAATCCTCCCATGGAGAACTGCGACGTCCTCGTTCGCGATGCGCGCATCGTCAAGGTCGGCAAGGTCAATATCGAGAATGACGTGCCTCGTGGCGCGGACCTGGAGGTCGTCGACGCCAGCGGCAAGACGGTGATGCCGGGCCTGATCGACATCCACTGCCACATGACGTATGGGCTTGCCCGGACCGAGGAAGAGATCAGCATGTATACGCCGCCAGAGCTGCGTACGTTGATCGCCGCGGTGAATGTGGAGAAGGTCTTGGCAGCTGGGGTTACCAGCATCTCCCAGCCCGGCGGCAGCTACTTCATCGGTGTGGGCCTGCGCGAAGGCATCCGTCAAGGCATCGTGCACGGCCCCCGGATGACCACCGCCGGTCGATACCTGACGACCAGCAATGGCCTGACTGATTGGTTCCCCGACTCGACCGGGGTTCCGGAGGCAAGCACCGGCCGCCTAACCAACACCAAGGACGACATGATCGACGAAATCCGTCGTCAGAAGAAGGGGGGTGTCGACCTCATCAAGCTCGCGGACTCCCCGTTCGGCGATTACCAGGCGTTCACAGACGACGAGCTGAAGATGTGTGCCGATCTCGCCCACCAGTTAGGCTTGCAGATCACGATCCATGCCCGCGGCGACGGTGAGATGAACGCAGCGGTGAACGCCGGCTTCGACCACATCATGCATGGCAACCACATGTCGGACGCCACGATCGAGAACCTCGCGAAGAGCCAGATTCCACTTGCTCCGACTCAGCTGCTGATGCACCACGTGGTCGAGTTTGCGAAGGAGGCCCGCGCCCGCCACTCGATCGTAGAGGCCACCAAGCGCATGAACGAGGCCACCATGGACTCCCTGCATCGCGCCTACAAGGCCGGCGTAAAGTTCGCAATGGGCACCGACAGTGGCTTCTCGCTCGTCCCCTATGGACAGTGGCACGCACGCGAACTCGAGATGCTGATGATGTACACCGGCATGAGCGCGCTCGAAGCCATCCAGGCCGGAACGAAGCACGGCGCCAACGCCATGAGGTTGCCCGACGATCTGGGTGTCATCGCAGAGGGCATGCTCGCCGACATCATTGTCGTCAACGGTGACCCGTTGAAGGACATCCGTGTCCTCTACCAGCCCGGGAAGGTGGAGGTAGTGATCCTGAATGGTGAGGTTCAGACCTTCCCCGATGACGTCCGCAGCACTTTCGTTCGCAACGATTACCTGCCCCATGAGTACGGATGGGACCTCATCACCTATGAGCGCGTCTATGAGGGAGCGGAAATCCCCAAGACCCAGCTCGACTGGTCCGGTGAGCGTCGCCGCGACATGCTCAACGACATACGCAAATTCGAGAAGCTTGCTGTTGCTCCCGTCGGAGTGTGACAGGAATCTCCCAGCAGCTGATCACGGCCGTTAGTCGCTGAAGACCAAGTGCTGGGAATGACGGTCAGACAGCTTGACGCGAGACGCGCGTCAAGCTGTCTGATCTGGATCCTCCCGGTTATATCAGCAGAAAAAATATGGACCTTCTCAGATATATCAGTACAGCAGTAGCCAGGTTCGGCAGAGCCTCAGTGCGCCGACTTCCGACCTGACGCCACTCCCGGCCCCGGATGTCGCCCGGTGGCCCTAGTCAGGCACTTCTTTCAGGAGCTTGAGGAGAGGAGTTAAACCGGCGGGACCATAAGGCCAATGAAACTCTCACCTTTTCATCAACCCGCATCAGCCCCCTGGAGAACCGTCCGTTCGAAACCGCGGCGGAGCGTCGCCACTGAAGCAAAAACCACGTCCAGAGGAGAAGACATTGTCCAGCAACACCGCCCTTTCTCCCTCCCGGCAACCAAGTCCGATAGAGACGGCCGTTTGCCAATCCATGAGCCATAGCCTAGCTGCCACCCTCTTGAAAATGCTGAGCGAGGCACCGGGGTATGCATACGATATTGCCCTCAGCCTAAAGGTCTCTCCCCATACGGTGGAACGCGAGCTCGGAAGGCTCGCCAAACAGGGGCTCGTGCTTCGAGTTAGGGATTCCGGAGGGAATTGGTTTCGTCTAATGAATCGTCAAGTGGCTGACGCGATCCACTCAATTTCCGTTCTCGCTTCCCCGGAGTAGATGTTCTGAACATTGCGACCTACGCAAAAGAACCCTATAAGAGAGCGTAAATCGAAAGGGCTTACCTTTTCCGGGGGGGGCATCGTGCCTCGGCCTGTTGTGGCAGCTCCGTTACCTCTGCAAGCCTTTAGGCGGCTGCTCTGGGACAGGCTGGCAGGGTAGGTTCTGACGGTCTCGGCCATTGGCTCGTGACTCCAACACCCCACGGCCCTCGTTGGGCCTTGCATCCTTATTGTCCGGTTGAGGGGAAGCCGCGGTGCCTGCCCGACCCACGCCGATGGCTTGATCACAGATTTGCCCGACCCCTGGAGCCGTGGCTCGCTACAGGAAAGCCTGGATTGACCTCTACCCGCGGTTGCAAGGCAGGTGTCGCGAATATTGCCCCGGCCGTCATGACTGACAGCAGGTTCGCCGCTGCCCAGGATCTGATCCGCAACGAAGAGCAACCAGCCCTGCAACTTACGCACTATCCGCCCAGACTAGGAGTTCCATTGTTTTCGAAGGTTTTGGTGGCCAATCGGGCCGAGATCGCCATCCGCGCGTTCCGTGCCGGATACGAGCTCGGGGCCAAGACGGTTGCCGTTTACCCCAACGAGGACCGCAACTCGATCCACCGGCAGAAGGCCGACGAGGCGTACCTGATCGGCGAGGAGGGGCACCCGGTCCGGGCGTACCTGAACGTTGATGAGATCGTCCGGGTCGCGAAGGAGGCGGGGGCGGATGCGATTTACCCGGGCTACGGGTTCCTGTCGGAGAATCCCGACCTGGCTCGGGCGGCCGCGGAGGCCGGGATCGCGTTTATCGGACCTCCGCCGGAGGTGCTGGAGCTGGCCGGCAACAAGGTCGCCGCGCTGAAGGCAGCCCGCGCGGCCGGGATCCCGGTACTGGCATCCTCGGAGCCGAGCGCCGACGTGGACTGGCTGATCGGCGAGGCGGACAGGATCGGGTTCCCGATCTTCGTCAAGGCCGTCGCCGGCGGCGGCGGGCGCGGCATGCGCCGGGTGGACACCCGCGAGGCGCTGCCGGAGGCCCTGGCCGCGGCGATGCGCGAGGCCGGGACCGCATTCGGGGATCCGACGGTGTTCCTGGAGATGGCGGTGCTGCGTCCGCGCCACATCGAGGTGCAGATTCTGGCGGACAAGGCCGGGAACGTGGTGCACCTGTTTGAGCGAGACTGTTCCCTGCAGCGGCGCCACCAGAAGGTCATCGAAATCGCCCCGGCCCCGAGCCTTGACGAGGACATTCGCCAGGCCTTGTACGCGGACGCGGTGAAGTTCGCCAAGGCGCTGAACTACCAGAACGCGGGCACCGTGGAGTTCCTGGTGGACACCGTGGGTGAACGGGCCGGGCAGCACGTGTTCATCGAGATGAACCCGCGCATCCAGGTCGAACACACGGTTACTGAGGAAATCACGGACGTGGACTTGGTGCAGGCGCAGATGCGCATCGCCGCCGGGGAGACCTTGGAGGACCTGGGCATCCGGCAAGAGGAGCTGAGCATCCGAGGCGCGGCCCTGCAGTGCCGTATTACGACGGAGGACCCCTCCAACGGGTTCCGCCCGGATGTGGGTACCATCACCGTGTACCGCTCTGCGGGCGGGTCCGGGGTGCGTTTGGACGGCGGGACCATCTATACCGGCGCCGAGGTCTCCCCGCACTTCGACTCGATGCTGGTCAAGCTCACCTGCCGGGGGCGGGACTACCTGGCGGCCGTTGCCCGGGCGAGGCGCGCGCTGGCCGAGTTCCGCGTGCGCGGGGTGGCCACGAACATCCCGTTTCTGATGAACGTGCTGGATGATACGCAGTTCGTCGCCGGGGACGTGGCCACCGACTTCATCGACTCCCGGCCCGACCTGCTGGTCGGCAACCGGTCCCAGGACCGTGGCACCAAGGCGCTGTCCTTTTTGGCCGACGTCACGGTGAACAGGCCCAACGGGGCCCGCCGGGATGGGATCGACCCGCGGGAGAAGCTCCCCTCCTTCCCAGGGGACAAGCGCCAGGAGCCATCCCGGTCCCCGTTCGACGACCCTGTCGAGGTAGCCCCTGTCGCCGGCTGGCGTCAGCGCCTGCTTCACCTTGGCCCGGAGGGCTTCGCCCGCGCCTTGCGCGAACAGTCTGCAGTGGCGGTCACGGACACCACTTTCCGCGACGCGCACCAGTCGCTGTTGGCTACCCGGGTCCGCACCCGCGACCTGCTCGCCGCGGCCCCCGCCTACGCGCACACCCTGCCGCAACTGTTCTCCATGGAGGTCTGGGGAGGGGCGACCTACGACGTCGCGCTGCGCTTTTTGAGCGAGGACCCGTGGGAGCGCCTGGCCCTGCTGCGCCGGGCCTTGCCGAACATCCCGCTGCAGATGCTGCTGCGCGGACGCAACACCGTCGGCTACACCCCCTACCCTACCGAGGTCACCGACGCGTTCGTGGCCGAGGCCGCGGACACCGGCATCGACATCTTCCGCATCTTCGACGCCCTCAACGACGTCTCCCAGATGGCCCCAGCCATCCGAGCCGTCAGGAACACCGGCATCGCCGTGGCCGAGGTCGCCCTGTGCTACTCCGGGAACCTGTTGGACTCGGCCGAGGACGTCTACACCCTCGAGTACTACCTGGATCTGGCCCAGAAAATCGTCGACGCCGGCGCGCACATCCTGGCGATCAAGGACATGGCCGGGCTGCTGCGGCCGGCCGCGGCCGGGATCCTGGTCACTGCGCTGCGCGAGCGCTTCGACCTGCCCGTGCACCTGCACACCCACGACACCGCCGGTGGCCAATTGGCCACCCTGCTGGCCGCCGTGGACGCGGGCGTGGACGCCGTCGACGTCGCGGCGGCCTCCATGGCCGGGACCACATCCCAGCCCCCGGCCTCCGCACTGGTCGCCGCGCTGGCCAACACCGAGCGCGATACCGGCATCGAACTCCAGGCCGCCGCCGCGATGGAACCCTACTGGGAGGCGGTGCGGGCCATGTACGCACCGTTCGAGTCCGGCTTGGCCGGGCCTACGGGCCGGGTCTACCGGCACGAGATCCCTGGCGGGCAGCTGTCCAACCTGCGCCAGCAGGCGATCGCCCTCGGCTTGGGCGAGCGGTTCGAGGCCATCGAGGACATGTACACCGCAGCCAACAAGATCCTAGGACGTCCCACCAAGGTCACTCCATCCTCGAAGGTGGTCGGGGACCTGGCCCTGCAGCTGGTGGGCATGAATGTGGACCCTGACGAGTTCGAGGCCAACCCAGCCGCGTTCGACATCCCCGACTCCGTCATCCAGTTCCTCTCCGGGGAGCTCGGGGATCCGGCCGGAGGCTGGCCCGAACCCTTCCGCACCAAGGCCCTGGCCGGCCGCACCGTGCGCCCCCACGTAGAGAAACTCACCAAGGAGGACTCCGCGGCCCTGGCCGCCGATTCGGCCACACGCCGGGCCGCCCTGAACCGGCTGCTCTTCGCCGGTCCCACCCGGGACTACGAGAAGGCGGTGTCTGAATACGGGGACGTGTCCATCCTGCACACCCGCGACTACCTCTACGGGATGCGCAAGAACCACGAACACGTGATCCCTTTGGGCAAGGGCGTGCGCCTGTTGGTGACCCTGCAGGCCATCTCGGATCCCGACGAGAAGGGCATGCGTACCGTTTTGTGCACCCTCAACGGGCAGGCGCGCAGCATCACGGTCAGGGACCGCAACGTCGAATCCACCGCCCGGTCCGCCGAAAAGGCTGACGCGTCCAACCCCGGCCACATCGCGGCCCCCTTCGCTGGAGCAGTCACCGCGACCGTCAAGGTCGGAGACACCGTCGAGGCCGGAGCCACCGTCGCGACCATCGAGGCCATGAAGATGGAAGCCGGCATCACCACCTCCACCGCCGGCACCATCTCCCGCCTCGCCATCGATGGAATCGCCCAAGTCCAGGGTGGAGACCTGCTCCTCGAAATCAAAACCGAGGCCTAACAATTCCGTTCCCCGGGCTTCTTGGCAGCCCGGGGAACGAGGTCCGGACAGCTCGGAACCTCCGCAAGCGGCCCGGGGGTCCCTATGTTCTTCGTCAAGGGTTCAGGCTGCCTTGAGCTGAGTGTTTCGTAGAGGGTCACGTCGCGGAGCATGGCGTAGAGGACGTCGCAGCGGCGCCTGGCGGGGCAGACCGTTGGTAATATGTAAAGCATCCCTTTTGCTGGCTAAGGAAGAGGACCCATAAGTGACAACACCCCAGGTGCCTCAACGTTCGGCCCTTGTTCAGCAAGTCATTGCCATCCTGAAGAGCAATATAGCCTCCGGCGCCTGGCCGGTCGGAAGCAGGGTGCCGTTGGAGGCAGACCTACTTGCCCAGTACGGGGTGAGCCGTGTCACTCTGCGCCAAGCGGTCCAGTCACTCGTTCATGTCGGGATGCTTGAGACCATCCAAGGCAGTGGAACTTTTGTTCGGGCAGCCAGTGAGCTTGACACCGTTCTGGCGCGCTTTGTCGCCGGGGAGGACCTGACGTACGTGTTGGAAGCGCGACTCGCTATTGAAGCGCAGGCCTCCGAAATCGCGGCAACACGAGCAACCGCCGAAGATATTTCGACATTAGAGGCGTTGCTGGATAAGTCACGGCGTGCCGCCGAAGGCGATGACGTCAATATTTTGGCGCCGCTGTCGGCTACCCTTCATCAGGCAATCGTCGACGCGGCCCAGAACCCGGTGCTTTCGCGGCTCTATCGAGGTATCGACGAAGGAATCGAACGTTCAGTCAGGCAAGCCTCGGCCCACCAACCCCTCACCGTCTTCGTCGACGAGCACAGCTTAATCGTGGAGGCAATCAAGAGCGGAGACGGGGCGGGCGCAGCGGCGGCCGCTAGGGCCCATCTCCTGGGGGCAATTCGCGAGCAAGACGACGTTTCCGGAACCTCTGCGCGAACTGGGGTGAAGTAGTTGCGGCCATCCACGCCGTAACGCACGTAGAGGCCTTTCCATCTTGAAAGCGCTACGTCGGCTGCCTTCGAGTGCCGTGGCCGGCGGGATTGCAGGACTTTGTACCTGCAACTAACAGCCCCTGCTCATCGTCTCTGCAAGCTGTTCGATTAGGGGACCTGTAGCGTCAACCGCGCCTAGAATTTCCTGGCCGGGACAAGGGGAGTTGCAGGGTTTGACCGACTTTCACAGGCGGGCCATTCTAGGTGTGACGCAGAGGGCCGCAGTCGCGCCTTGCGAACAAGCATGGCCAGTTTGATGGCTTTTGCGGGAACGGTGCCGGTCGTTTTGAGGGTCGCTGTGCCCCCAGCCACTAGCTAATCTCGCCGTGCCGCCGTGCCTCTGTCATAAGACGGTGTTGCACAACGAGAAAGGGATGCTCTTATACTCTTTGAGTGACTACTCAGCTAAATGGATCAAATCGACGTTTGTTTTCGCCGTGGGCCACCACTGCATGCTGCGCCGCCATGACGGGACTCGGACTGCTGTGGGCCGCCTATGGGCCAGCTATTCCACAGCTTCAAGAGCAGTTCGGCATTGACAAAAGTGTTGCCGGGCTACCCTTTGCGATTCAGTCGGCGTGTTCGGTGGTGGGTGCTCTCTCGGTGCAAATGGTGCTACGCCGATTTGGGTATCGAGCGGCGTTCGGTGGCGCGTTCCTCGCTCTGGGCATCGGGGCGCTCATCATCGGTACGGTTCCCGCTTGGTCCGCGATTCTGACGGGGGCGGTCCTGGCCGGCCTTGGCCTAGGCTGCTGCGACACTCTTGTTAGCCAAGCATTCATCACTGGCCAGGGCCGCCGTGGCGCAGCCATGGTCAACATTGCTCATGGGTGCTTCGGTGTCGGGACGGTACTGGCCCCCGGCCTGCTCGCGGTCCTGGGGGCAGAGCGCTGGTCCCTAATGTTCCTGGTCGTTGCTTGCCTTATGCTCTTCGCCGTCACCGGAGTGAAAGGGATTGCCAGCTGGAAAGAGCCGAAAACCGTACACTCCATGAAGGTGAACCGGGGGACCCGCCCCGTCCAAGTGTGGGTCATCGCAGGCTTCTTGGTGCTTTACATAGCTCATTTTGGCGTGCAATCCGGTATCGGCACCTGGGAGCCAACACGGCTCATGGATCAAGGCCATAGTGAAATCCAGGCAACGCTTGCCGTCTCGGGTTACTGGCTGGCCATGGTTTTGGGCCGGGTCGCGGCCATTCCTTTCACGGCCCGGTTCCGTCCCTCCAGCATCGTGATAGTCAGCTCCGCCGGGATGACACTCGCCTTGTTCGTCGCCGTCGTCGTACCTGACTCGGCGGTATGGGCATATCTGCTCGCAGGGCTAATGATCGGCCCAATCTTCCCAACGGGGCTCACATGGTTGATGACAAGCGGCTATGCCCGTGGCGGGACCTTCAGCTATGTTGTAGCAAGTGCCCTAGCCGGCTCAATTTTTTTGCCACCACTGCTCGGGATACTATTCCAGACTCATGGTTCCGACGCACTCGCGCCCACAGTCCTGGCAGTTTCGGTCGTTACAGTGGCGGCAACAATCCTGGTCGCACGGCTGCTGCGACCTGCGCACGAGTCCAAAAAGTCCCTGTGCCCCCGACGCCAATTCCCGAGGGAGCCGAACACTGTCAGGATCCGCCGCGGTTACTGCACGGCGCGCCGACCAAATCAGTGTTTGTCTCAGCGGACCAGCAGCCGGTCTTGAGCCTTTTCGCGGCGTTCACGTAGCGGCGGGAGCCTGCTCGAAGACATCAGCTTAAAGCCCAGCGCACATTGGGTCGTTCCGCTGCAGGTGTGCTGGGCGAATAATCGGTATGCACTGGAAACGTTGGAGAGCATATCGACCTGTTGAGTTCCGCATCTATCGCGGCGAAGGAGACACCGGTGGAGGGGCAGCTTGAGATTTTGATCGAGATCCTCAGAACTGACGATGTTTGAGTCCCGAGATGCGTAGGCATGCTCATCGCACCTTTCAGGCCGTCAAACGTGTCCCTGAGTACGACCAATTCATACCGGGGATGAACTTCTGCCGACGCGGTTTATGACCTCTGGACGCCACCAACGCTGCGTGCGGTGACACGACCAGGGAAGCTCATCAAGCGAGATGGAGAGATGCAGGGAAACGGTTGTGGGAGGAAGCCCGAGGTGGTTTCACCGCATCGATCCCGAGTAATGCACTCGCGCTCGCACAACTGAATCAAGCGCTGGGACTGGGATAGCTGTTGAAAGCCGTTCCTGCTTCTTTTCGATGACGCCTTCGAGCGGCGTGGCCGTTCTCCGTGACGCACTCTTCCGGCCTTGCGTCTTAGCTCTGCCCGGCTGACTGCCGTCGCCCCTCAGCCAGTTTTGTTAGTTATGGAGCGGACACGTTGCAAGCGCAAGGTGTTAATCTTCGACCGGACGGCGCATGGCTCCGGGCGCCGATTGCTAAGGTTCGGCCGGAATCGACAAGTAGGGTTAGCCCGGCTTAGGGCAGTTCCAGTGTTCGCGCTTCATCCGTAGGAGATCGCCGTTCTTGGCTGGATCGAGCACTTGGCTTTTCCAGATCTGTTCGGGGTCTTCGAAGAATTCCGCGAAGTAGGGATCGGAAACCCAGGTATCGAGCATTGTCAGGGCGGCTGCCTGCCGGCCCCGATCACTACTTTCGTGGGCGTCAAGGAACTCGCCTTCCCAAGCGCAGCGCCAGTACGTGGACGCTATGCTCTCGCCAAGCGAGTCGGCTTCGTAACGTGCGTGAGGGTCGTCGTAGCCCTTGGGAATAGTCGCAGGCCAGTCAGTACCTTCGGGAAGGGCGTGGGGAAAGCTCTCGACCGCCGCCAGATAGAAGGCCGGAATGTCCTTGAGACCGATGAAGCCCAAATCGTCGACCAGAGTCTCCAACGGAGGACCGGAAGTCGGGGCAGCGCTTGGCGATGCAGGAAAGGCTTCGGGCTCCGCGACAGCCTCAGTTGCTCCTGCCGCAGCCTCCGTCGCAGAAACCCCGGGCCCCGGACCGCTGCCGCAGCCGGTCAAGGGCAGCACGAGAACAACCGCAGCAGCTCTCAGTACGGCAAAACGGCCCAATATGTCCCCCTGATGTAAACGTTTTTCCTACGCTATCCGCGGATCTCTCGGCAGGGATGGATTCGGACATTGCGAAGCAATAACTTCCGATCACGAGATAGGTGAAGCCTAACCCTCGAACCCTGGTGGCATGGTCACGGCGCAACCGAGGGTCTATCAACTGAACAGGCTGCGGCGTCGGGCAGCCGGATCCGCACCGCTTTCCCCGGACACTAGTAAGCACGGCAGCCGGCGGTCCTTCCCGATGGAAGGATTCATCAGTATGCTTTTCATCGATGCGGCGAACAGGAAGTCTGACCACCAGAAGCCCGGCGCCGCGCGGCTTTAACAAGAATCGGCATATTTCGGCCACTGGTCGGAATGGATGGCGCCTTGCGCCGGAAACGGAGATTTCTGATGAGCAACGAAACAGGTTCCACGCCGCTGTCGCCGGAGGAACTTGAAGCCCAATCCGGGACGGCGCTGCCGGACAAGGAAGTCGCCTCCATTCTGGATTTAAATGCGGACCTGGACCTGGCCATCGATGCCGCCGCGCCGATCGACCTGGCCGTTGCAGCGAACGCCAACGTTGCGGCCCCCATCGATGCTGCCGTCTCGGCCAACATCCTCTCCGACGGCTCCAGCGCGCAGGCCCTGTCCGATCAGGGAGTCATCATCGACCAGGGCATCGCTGCCGACGCGACCGCCGAGTCTGCACAGGACAGCACCATCGACCAGGGCAACGACACCGTGGACGGTGCAGAGACAACCGCTGGCTCCGCGGCTGCCGGCACGGACGCGGCGGCGGGCGATTCCGGCCTGCCGCAGCAGGGCATCACCGGGCAGGAGGCCACTGATCCGGCGCTGCTGCCGGACGGCACACTGCCCGACACTGGATCGGTCACGGAGGGCCTCGGCTCGAGCCTCGACGGGAACCTGCTCAACATCAACGTTGACCTTGCCGCGGACGCCGATATTGCCGCCCCGATTAACGGTGCCGTGGCTGCGAATGCCAACGTCGCTGCGCCGATTGACGCAGCAGTTGCCGCAAACATCGGTTCGATAGACAGCCAGGCGACCGCGGTGTCGCAGCAGGACGCCATCATCAACCAACAGATCGACGGTGCCGCCGAGGCCAACGCCGGCCAGCAGTCCGACCTCGAACAATAGTCCCCGCATGACCATGAGTCCGAGCGGGCCGCCAGCCCTTGGCGGCCCGCTGCCCGGCGGCCAGCCTGCACACTCCATCGACGTCCCGGTACTGGCCGACGGCGTGCAACTCCTCGGAACGGCACAGGGTTCCGGCTACCGGGAGCCACCCGCGCTGGCCCGGCGCGCAGACGGGCAAGCGATCCAGCTCACACCACTGCTTTATGCAGTGCTGGAGGGCGTGGACGGCTCCCGCAACCTCGACCAAATCGCGGACCATGCTGGTGGTACGTCGGGCAGGCTGATCACTGCCGGAAACGTGCTGACCCTGATAGAAAAGCAGTTGTTGCCGCTGGGTCTGTTGCGTCTTGCTGACGGCTCGGAACCCGTCGTCAAGAAATCCAGCCCGCTCTTGGGCATGCGCTTCCGCTACACGGTCACCGATCCCGTGCGGACCCGGAAGCTGACCACGCCGTTCGCCGCACTGTTCCATCCCCTGATCGTCATGCCAGTTACGGTTGCGTTCCTGGTGGTGTGCTGGTGGGTGCTCATGGTCAAGGGCCTGGGCTCGGCAACGCACGAAGCCTTCGCCAACCCCGGCTTGCTGCTGCTGGTTTTCGCCCTGACCATCCTCTCGGCCGGCTTCCACGAGTTCGGCCACGCCGCCGCGGCCCGCCGCGGCGGCGCCACCCCGGGCGCCATGGGCGTAGGCCTGTACCTCATCTGGCCCGCCTTCTACACCGACGTGACGGACTCCTACCGGTTGGGTCGCGGCGGCCGGATCCGCACGGACCTTGGCGGCTTGTACTTCAACGCCATAGTCGTGGTGGGCACCATGTGCGTCTGGCTGCTCACCGGCTTCGATGCGCTGCTGCTGGTTGTAGTGACCCAGATACTGCAAATGGTGCGCCAACTGCTGCCCCTGGTCCGGTTCGACGGCTACCACATCCTCGCCGACGCAACCGGCGTCCCCGACCTTTTTCAACGCATCAAGCCCACCCTGCTAGGGCTGCTGCCCTGGCGGTGGTCGGACCCCGAACCAAAGATGCTTAAACCCTGGGCGAGGGCTGTCGTGACCGCGTGGGTCCTGGTCACGGTTCCGCTGCTCCTGTTCTGCCTCTTCATGATGGTGATCTCGCTTCCCCGCGTGGTGGGGACGGCCTGGGCCAGCATGATGGAACAACAAAGGCTGCTGGCGGACGCCAGTTCGGACGGAGACCTCGTTGGCATGGCCGTGCGTGTCCTGGCCATCGCCGCCGTCGCCCTGCCCATTCTCGGCATCGCCTACATCCTGCTGCGCATGGCCCGCCAACTCGGCACCGCGGTCTGGGCGAAAACCCGTGGCCGGCCGCTTCGGCGGGCTACCGCCATTGCCGCCGTCGTCGCAGTTCTCGCCGGCCTGGCCTGGGCCTGGTGGCCCGATGACGGGGCGTACCGCCCGGTGCAGCCCTACGAACGCGGAACCTTGTTCGATGCAGCTGCTTCCATCGCCCCGGTTTCCTCTGTAGGGCTTGCCGAGGGCCGCGGCGGGACAACGCTGACGGCGTGGCCGTCCGGAAAGGACCTGCCCGGACCGGCGAATCCCCAACTGGCGATGGTCCTGGTTCCCCGCGGGGCCTCCACCGCGGATACCAACGAACATCCCACGAACGACGGCGGCGTCCGCGCCGATGCTGATACTGGCGCCGGGGACACGCGGCCGGCCTGGGTCTTCCCCTTCGACCGACCACTGGCGCCGAAGGAAGACGGAAACCAGGCCCTGGCTGTCAACGTCGAGGATGGATCCGTTGTCTATGACGTTGCCTTCGCCCTGGTCTGGGCCCAAGGCGGACCGGTAGAGGCCACGAACGAGGCGTACGCGTTCGCCTCCTGCCGGGGCTGCACCGCGGTCGCCGTCGGCTTCCAAGTTGTCCTGGTCCTCGGCCAGGCGGACGTCGTGGTCCCTCAAAACCTCTCGGCCGCGGCCAACTACAACTGCATCGAATGCCTCACCTACGCTCTAGCCAGCCAGCTTGTCCTTACCCTCGACGGTCCGCTCAGCGACGCAGGGATGGCCAAATTGGAAACCCTGTGGGAAGAGATAGCAGCCTACGGGCGGTCGCTTGAAGACATTCCCTTAAGCGAAATCCAAGCCCGGCTCAACGACTACAAGACGCGAATTCTCGGCGTCATCGAGCAGGACGCCGCGCTGAGTGACAGCCGCGCCGGCGCAGACACCGACGCGGACACCGATACTCAGCCGACCTCCGAGCAGGGCACGGACCGGGAGCCTCAACCGCCGGGCGAATCAACCACCGTTACGCCAGAGACGGGCAGCCCTGACCCGGACTCGTCAGCGGATGCAACACCACCCCCAACGGATACCGATAGCGAGCCGGAACCAGCCCCGATAACGCCCAGCACTCTGCAGCCCGCACCCGTGCCGGAGCCGACTCCTGAACCCGCTCCGGCTAAGGAACCGACGCCGGTGCCGACCGGGGCCGACGCCGCCACGCGCTGACCAGAAGCCAGATACTCCAGACGATGCTCGTCGCTATCCCCGCCAGGGTCGGCACGGCGTTGGCCGGGGAAAAACCTTCGGTGCCAATGACCCAGCTCTGGACCAGGTAGGCAAATCCGGTCAGGGCCAGGAAGGAACCCACGAACCTGGACACTTTGCCGCTCCAGATGATCGCCACGGCAAACAGCACAAACGAGGTACCCAGCAGCAGGCTCTGGTAGCTCCTGACCCCCCATTCCAGCCAGCGGATGCCTTCCGCGACATCGAGGCGGGCAGCCTTCTCCGCCTCCGGTGCCGCGGCCCACGCGTCCACGGCATGTTTTAGGGCGACGCCGTCCACGGCTTGGAGGACCGCATAAAGCGCCAGCGCTGCCACGGCGGCGACGGCGGCAAACCTCGCCAGCCAGGCTGCGGCGCCGCGATGGAGGTCCAGGGCCACGAACAGGACCAGCAGTCCGGCAACCAGGATCGCCATCCCCACGAATTGGCCCAGATGGATCCCGGTCCACGCAGCACTGTCCGCATACTCGGAGAACGCGGCTGCATGATTGTTGGCGCTGGCGTTGTCAGGGTGGAAAAGCCCGGCCAGCAGCGAGACCAGCACGCCGGCAAAAAGCAGAATTGCAGCCAGCCGCAACGGCAAACGGATGGGCGCGGAGGAGTCCGGCTCACTTTCCGGAGTGGGACGGACGACGCCGTCTTGATCCATCGGGATCCACCTCCTGACGGTGCCGGCCGCGTCTGCTGCCCTGAGGGGAGCCGGCACACAGGGGCCGGACAAGACAACGGCATCAAGCCCCATGATCCAAACAGTGTGCTCCGGACGTCACCACTTGTCGAGAAGACCGCAAGGGGCGCGGATCGCCACCGGCGGTGGAGTTGACGGACGTCCGGCCGGAGGCGGCTTCGGCTGCTCCTTCGCGCGGACTGGCTACACTGACGGCATCAACGGTGATCGGGGGCGCGGTGAAGCAGGAGTGGCGAACGGGAGATCGCCGGCGCGTGTTCAGGGTCGCTGGTGCGGCAGCGCTGACGCTGGGCGTCCTGACGGCGTGCGGGCAGTTGCCGGGCGATGACGGCCAGGCACAACGCGAACCGGCCGAGGTGGTTGATGCCGTTGACTGCACGGCAGGCGGCCGAGCGAATGAGCAAGGGGAGCCGGGCGTGGCGCCGCTGCCCGCTGCCGGCGGGGTGCCGGAAGGGTTTGTTGCGGTCGAAGCGATCCGTTGCGACGCCTTCATGTTGGCCACTCTCGAAGACGAGGAAGGTCTGTGGTCGGCGGTCACGGAGGAGCGCCTTGCCGGGGACCTGATCGCGCTGGTGGACGCCTTGGCCCAGCCGAGCGACCAGCCGAGGGCGAACCAAGCCTGCACGGCGGACATGGAACTGGTTCCCGATCTCTGGCTGGTGGATGTCGAGGGCCGGGCCATGCGCGCGGCATGGCCGACGAATTCCTGCGGGAAGACGAAGCCCGGAGTCCGCGAGGTCCTTGGCGGCATGGAGGTGGTGGAGTCCACGCAGCACAAGCTGGAACTCATCCAACCGCGGGCGGCGCTGGACGCGAACTGCCCGGCGGAATGGAGCATAACGCCTTTAACGGGAATTGCCCTTGAACCGCCGATGGGGGATCTGCCCGGTCCCGGTGCTTCCCGCGATGGCGAGGGCGTACCAGGCTCCCCGGGTCTGCTGCCCAGTGCGGATGAAGCCGACACACTGCGGATTTGCCAGTACCGAACGGGCCCGGCACTGAACGAAGAGGATGGTCCTCCTGCTGGTGCGGAGCAGGATCTGCCGTTTGAAAGCGTCAAGATCGTGTCGGGAACGTTCTCGGGTGGTGGAAGCCTTGGTGGCTCGGCCAAGGATGCCATTTTGAAAGCAGCCGCGGCTGACGCTATTGATGGCACATGCGACGATGAGGCGGCGGAGTTCGCGGTGTTGTGGCCGGTCGCCGACGGGCTGGACGTCGGCGCACCGTTGACAGCAGAACTCGATGGCTGCCAGCGGCTCTTCGGGCCCGACGGCGCAGCCCGGAACCTGCCGCGCGAGGCGAGCACCGCCGTCGTCGTCGCGTTGGAGAAGTGAGGGGAAGCCGTGATGGACAAAGTGGCACTGGTGACCGGGGCATCCTCGGGGATAGGCGAACATACCTGCCGCGAACTGGCACGCCGCGGCTTCACGGTATACGCGGCGGCGCGCCGGCTGGAGCGGATGCGTCCGCTGGAAGAGCACGGGGTCCGTGCCCTCGGCATGGACCTGACCGACGACGAGTCGATGGTCGGCGGGGTGGAGCGGATCCTGGCCGAGCAGGGCCGGCTGGACGTGCTGGTCAACAACGCCGGCTACGCGTCCTACGGGGCGGTGGAAGACGTGCCGCTGGCCGATGCCCGGCAGCAGTTCGAGGTGAACCTGTTCGGGATGGGGCGGCTCATCCAACTGGCTGCGCCGGCGATGCGCGCGCAGGGCGGCGGCCGGATCATCAACGTGTCCTCGATCGGCGGCGTCTTCTACGAGCCGCTCGCCGGCTGGTACCACGCGGCCAAATTTGCGGTGGAAGGTTTGTCGGACAGTCTCCGGGTGGAGCTCAAGCCGTTTGGCATTGGCGTGGTGATCATCCAGCCCGGGCCCATTCTGACCGAGTGGAGCGCGATCGCGGACAGCCTGCTGCAAAGCTCGGAGGGGACGGCCTACGAGCAGCAGGCCGAGAGCGTTGCCCGGACCGTTTCCGCGGCCTATGCGGGGCAGACGGCAACGCGCCCGGAGGTGGTTGGCCAGCGGATAGCCCGCGTCGCAGCCGCACGGCGCACGCGGAGCCGGTATCCGGTGGGCCGCGGTGCGCGCACCATCATGAGCGCTCGCCGGCTGTTGCCGGACCGGGTCTTCGACGCCGTGCTTGCCCGGGTTTACCAGCGCTGAGCCGCGCCGAAGTTCTGCGCGTCGAGCCTGTCAGATGGCGTCGTCGTGCGCCGGCAGGAGCCCGCTCCGGTGGCCGAGCTTGACGGCGAGGACGGCTCGGTCCCGGCCTTGGGACTTTGCCTCATACAGGGCCGCGTCGGCGGCCGCGATGAGGTCTGCCAAGGCATCGGCCCCGAGTTCCCCGATCGGCGCGATTCCATAGCTGACGGTCGGCAGCACAAGTTCAGGAGAAGCCGTTCGGCGCAGGTTTGCGCTGATTAGTTGGGTCAGGTCCTCAGCCTGTTCTGCGTCTGCCCCGGACAGCAAGAGGATGAATTCCTCGCCCCCGTAGCGGGCCACAAAGTCGGTGGAACGCACCGTGCCGATACAGGCTGCGGCGAAGGCGCGCAGGGCCGCATCGCCGCTGGCATGGCCGTGAGTGTCGTTGATCCGTTTGAAGTGGTCCAGGTCGGCCAACACCAGCGTTCCGGAGGCCCCGGCCCGGTGGAGTGCACGGATTCTCTCGGCCGCCAGCTCCAGGAAAGCACTGCGGTTCAACAGCCCGGTCAGTCCGTCGTGCATCGCACGCTCGCGCAAAACCATGGCTGTCTGCTCGGCGCTGAAGGCCGCCATGCTGAAGGAAACCACCGTCAGCAGCGTCAGGGTGAGCAGTGTGGTGGGCGCTGAACCGAAGACGCTCCGGAAGATTGCACCATCGGCGCCGACTGCGAGGAAGGCGACCAGCCGGCAGAAGTAGAAGAACCCGACCAGCGCGGAAGTCAGGGCGAGCGAGGTTCGCAGACGCTTGGAGGCCCGCCGCAGCAGGAACAATTCCGCCGAGGACAGCCCGAGGAACAACGCAACGAACCCCAGATAGGCAGGACCGCCGGCCCAGATGTTCGCGGCAGGATTGTCGATTGCGGCGGTGCCGGCCGTCACGGCCAGTGCCGGGATCAGTAGCCACGGAACGGGCTTGAGGGAACGGAGGGAGCGGGCGGCAGCCCAGACGCTCCACGCGCCGGATACTCCCAAGACGTTTCCCAGCGGGTTGGCCCACCACTGCGCGGCGGTTCCATTCAGCAGGTAAGCAGTGGCGCCGACGAGGAACAGGACCAAGGCGGCGCACCACCAGGCGCTGTACGCTGCACGGGTCCGGCGGTAGGTGACCAGGTAAAACAGCATCAGCAGCGCCAGCGACATCACGCCGAAGGCCACCCTGAGGGTTACGGTGTCCAGCTGCAAAGGTCGTGTCCCCTCGTCTGCCGGAATCGCCGGCGTACCGTCGGCGGCTTCAATGGCGTCGTCAGCTGCAGCAACAGGCACTGGCGTGCGAGGACATCCGGCGAAAAGCATACCTTTAACCAGCTGCCGGACCGGCACCTCCGGGCGTAACGCCAGGAGGTCCTCAAACATGTCGGCTGGCCGAACTCAGGGGCGCATGCTGCCCGTCTCCAGGAAGCGCTGGTGCCAGGACAACGCCTCACCCAGCAGGTGCGGAGTGTGCTTGCCGAAGCTGTCGCGGCAGGCCCGGTCGAAATAGTCCTGCAGCATCGGCCGGTAGTCCGGATGCGCGCAGGTTTCGATGATCTTGCGGGCACGCTGCTTCGGGGCCAGGCCGCGTAGGTCGGCCAGGCCGTGTTCGGTCACCACGATCATGGTGTCGTGCTCGGTGTGGTCCACATGGCTGGCCATCGGCACGATGCTGGAGATGTTCCCGCCCTTGGCCGTGCTCGGCGACATGAACACGGACAGGTAGCCGTTCCGGGCGAAGTCGCCGGAGCCGCCGATGCCGTTCATCACCTTGGTGCCGGCGATGTGGGTGGAGTTGACGTTGCCGTAGATGTCCGCCTCGATCATGCCGTTGAGCGCAATGCAGCCCAGCCGGCGGATCAGCTCCGGGTGGTTGGAAATCTCCTGGGTACGCAGGATGATGCGCTCGCGGTAGTAGTCGACGTTGTCGTTGAACTCCTTCACCCCGGGCTGGCTCAGCGAGAAGGACGTGGCCGACGCCATCCGCAGCACGCCGTCCTTGATCAGCTTCAGCATGCCGTCCTGGATGACCTCGGTGTAGGCGGTCAGGCCGCGGTAGCCGCCGGCGGCCAAGCCTTCCAGCACCGCATTGGGGATGTTCCCGACGCCTGACTGCAGCGGCAGGAGCTTATCCGTCAGCCGGCCGCGCTGGACCTCCTGGTCCAGGAAGTCGAGCAGGTGGCCGGCAATTTGCTGCGAGGTCTCGTCCGGCGGATTGAACGGGGAGTTGCGGTCGGGGGCGTCCGTGTGCACGATGGCCACGATCTTGTCCGGGTCCACCTGCAGATACGGTTCACCGATCCGGTCATCCGGGTGCAGCAGCTGGATCGGTTTCCGGTTCGGCGGCAGCGCAGTGCCGTAGTAGACGTCATGCATACCCTCCAGCTCGGCCGGCTGCCCGCTGTTGACCTCCACAATGACCTTGTCGGCTTGTTCCAGCCAGGTCTTGTTGTTGCCGACCGAGGACGACGGAATCAGCCGGCCATCCTCAAGAATGCCGACCACCTCGACGACGGCGAGGTCCACGTCGCCGAAGAACCCGTACCAGGTGTGCTGGGCGACGTGGCTGAGGTGGATGTCGATGTAGTCCAGTTCGCCGGCGTTGATCCGCTCGCGCAGCGCTGGGTCGGATTGGTAGGGCAGGCGCAACTCCATGCCGTCCACCTTGGCCAGCGCGCCGTCGAGCTCGGGGGCGGTTGATGCGCCGGTCAGTACACGGATCTTGAACTGCTGGCCCGCGGCATGGGCGGATTCCATCCTCGCGGCCAGCGCCTGCGGCACGGCCTTCGGGTAGCCGGCCCCGGTGAAGCCGCTCATGGCCACCGTCATGCCGGGCTGGATCAGTTCGGCCGCCTGCTCGGCGGACATTACGCGCTCGAGCATGCGGGCATTGCGAATGCGGTCTTGCATCATGCCCCTTCGTCAGGATCTTCCCCTCCACCTTAGGCGCCGGTCAGAGATGTCCGGGCCTCGATGACGGGCGGAGGCGCCGCGCGGAGCCGGTCCTGCGCCCGGCGGTGCTACGGCTGGCGCAGCTCTTCCTCCGCCGTCTGCCGCACGCAGGCGGAGAGTTCATCGAGGATCGGTGAGCTGATCTTCCAGCGCTGCCAGTACAGCGGCACGTCCACCGGCAGCTCCGGAGCCAGTTGACGGAGTGTGCCGCGGCGGAGGTCCGCCAAACACTGTTGTTCCGGCAGCAGGGCCCAGCCGATGCCCAGCCGGACCGCGGCCGCAAACTCCCCGGAGGCCGGCATGTAGTGGCGGGGCGCGGTTAAGTCCTCCCCAGTCAAGGTCCGGTAGAAGCGCTCCTGCAGGTCGTCCTTGCGGTCGAAGTCCAGCACCGGCGCAGCAGCCAGCCACGCCAGGCCGCCATCCGGCGTTCCGTCGTGCCGCCAATGGCCCAGGTACTCGCTGCTCGCCACGGCCCGGTAGCGGAGCGAGCCGAGGGCTTCCACCGAGCAGCCCTGGACCGGCTCCGGCGTGGCGGTCACCGCTGCGGTCACGCGTCCGGAGCGCAGCAACGAGGTGGAATGCTGCTCGTCTTCCCGGTGCACCTCAAAGAACACGCCCCGGTCACGCGGCATCCGGGCCAGCGCCCCGAGAAACCAGGTGGCGAGCGAATCCGCGTTGACCACCAGCGGCAGGGCCGTCCCGGTCACGCTGCCGCCGAGTTCGCGCTGCGCATCGGCCTGCAGGACCCGCACCTGCCGCGCCAACCGCAGGACCACGTCCCCGGCCGCGGTCGGCTGGACCGGTGAAGTGCGCTGCAGCAACACCTGCCCGGCAGCCTGCTCCATGGCCTTGATCCGCTGCGAAACGGCGGAGGGAGTCACCTGCAGGGCGCGGGAGGCGGCATCAAAACTGCCCTCTTGAACGACGACGGCGAAGGTCGCCAGATGCTCGAACTGGAACGGCTGCATAAGAAAATCTTACGCATCCTAAATTTCTTTAGCTGTACTGGTGACGGTGGCTCGGATAGCGTCGTCTGCTGTGACTACCGCTATTGCCCCCACCGTCTTGCTGGGCCTAGGAACCGGACTCGCCCTCATCATCGCGATCGGCGCCCAGAACGCCTTCGTGCTGCGGCAGGGGATCCGGGGCGAGCACATCGGCGTCGTCGTGCTGATCTGTGCCGTCTCCGACGCGGTGCTGATCGCCGCCGGGATCGCCGGTATCGGTGCGGTGATCGAGGCGGCGCCGGCGGTGGTGGACGTGATCCGGCTGGGCGGCGCCGCCTTCCTGCTGGCGTATGCGGTCTTCGCCGCCAAGCGGGCCATCAAACCGGGCGCGCTCACCGCCGCGGAGAATCAGCGCGGCGGCGGGCTGGCCACCGTGGCCGCCACGGCCTTGGCACTGACCTGGCTGAACCCGCACGTCTATCTGGACACGGTCCTGCTGCTCGGTTCCATCGCCAACACCCAGGGCCCGGAGCTGCGCTGGTACTTCGGCGCCGGCGCGGTGCTCGGCAGTATCGCCTGGTTCAGCGCGCTCGGGTTCGGCGCCCGACTGCTGCGCCCCTTCTTCGCCCGCCCCGGTTCCTGGCGGATCCTGGACGGGCTGATCGCGGTAGTGATGCTGGCGCTGGGGCTGCGGATGGCCTTCGGCTTCTGAGCGCTGCCGAGCGTCCAGACTGTGCAAGGATGCCGGTATGGCCAGCAAGCTCCTGTTCCTAGCGGACACGCACGTACCGAAACGTGCGCGGCGGCTCCCGCACCAGGTTTGGGATGCGGTGGCCGCGGCCGATGTGGTGTTCCACGCCGGCGATTGGGTCACCGCGGACCTGCTGGACGAGCTGGAGCAGCGCAGCCGGCGGCTGATCGGCGTGTACGGCAACAACGACGGCGACGACCTGCGCTCGCGCCTGCCGGAGATCGCCGCCGCAACCGTTGAGGGCGTTCGCTTCGCCATGATCCACGAGACCGGAGCCGCCAAAGGCAGGGAACAGCGGTGTGAGGTGCGCTTTCCCGAGGTGGACGTGCTGGTGTTCGGGCACAGCCACATCCCGTGGGACACCACCTCGCCCGGCGGCCTGCGGCTGCTCAATCCGGGGTCGCCGACCGACCGCCGCCGCCAGCCGGCCTGTACCTACCTGACGGCGACGGCCGACCGCGGCAGGCTCGTTGACGTCAAGCTGGTGCCGGTGGACAAGGCGGGCTAGTTGCCGGAAACGGCTTTGCTGACTTCGGCCGGGTTCTCGTACTGCCGGTCGGGAAGATTCCTGAGAGCCGACAGCACGTCGTCGCCTGCCCCGGAGTTTTCGGCGTTCTTCACCAGGTCGGCGGCGGAGGCGGGGTAGTCAACGCCGCCCAGCGCCTTTTGGATTTCGATGGGACTGGGGTTCTCTGCCATGGAGGTGTCCTTCCGGTCGGCTAGGGACCCCACGCTACGCGCTGAGCCGTGCGCGGGGAAGAGGCCTGCCACCGTCCGGGCGCCGCTGCCGGGCGCCGCTGCAGCCGCCGACACGGGATACCACCGGCCGCGGGACGCTACCGGAGGTGTGGGGCATCGCCGTCGTTGGTTGGCTGGACCCGGTTCACGGACAGCGCCGGAGTGGCCGCCAGCGTTTGGTAGACCACGCAGTAGCGCTCGGTCAGCCGGAGCAGGGTGTCCAGCTCGGCGTCGCCGGCGCCGCTGACCAGTTCGAAGCGCACCCGGATGCGTTGGAACCCGACCGGCGCGTCCCTGTCTACCGCCAGCGTGCCGCGGAAGTCCAGGTCGCCCTCGGCATGGACGCGGCCGGCCACCTCCAGCCCCAGTGAGGCGGCGACGGCCTGCAGCGTCACTCCGGCGCATGCCGCCAGTGCCTGCAGGAGCATGTCCCCGGAGCAGACCAGGCTGCCGTCGCCGCCGGTGGCAGGGTGCAGTCCGGCCTCAACCAGGGCATGGCCGGTAGCGACGGAACAGCTGGTTCCTTCACCAAGTTCGCCCTCGGCGTAAAGCGTGATCATCGCGGCGTCGGGCTGCCGCCGATACTTGGCCTTCAGCGGAGCCTGCACGGCCCGCAAATTCTGCGTAGTCACGAACCCATCATGCTCCCGCCGGCCGCCGGTGTATACGGGTACCGAGGGCCATGAAAACCGCATGGATCCGCGGCCAATCGCCCGTTCGCCGCCTCCCCAAAGGGCGGACTCAGGCGCCCCGGCAGCAGGGCAGCTGGGGATGGGGGTGCGGCCCCCGCGGTTTGCCGATAGGGGAGGGAAGCATGCTTAGCCTTGACCCCCGCCGATCGGCTGCAGCGACACGCCCAGAGAAGATCACGGTTTTGCAACGCTGATTACTTTCCGGTAGCGTCCTCGGAGTGCGCAGGTCAGATGACCACGCCAGGGGGTGCCGAAACACTCGGCGCGATGACCCAAATGAATATGCCCGGACGCTGCCCACGCCTTTCGCCGTCAGAATGGCAGACGTCCACATGACCTCGATCTTTACGAGTGGCTGACGGCGGCGCAGGGATGTCCGGGGACGGACTGAGCGCAAGGCGGCCTCAGCGGAGCATTGTGAACTCACAGAAAAACAAGAACTTCAGCCGTGCCCTGCGTGGCGGTCTCGCCGCCCTGGCCCTGACCGGTGCCAGCGTAGCCATGATCGGACCGGCCGCAAACGCCGCCGATGGCGCCACCTGGGATGCGCTGGCCGAGTGCGAGTCGGGCGGTAGCTGGAGCACCAACACCGGCAACGGCTTCTCGGGTGGCCTGCAGTTCACTCCGAGCACGTGGGCAGCCCACGGCGGCAGCGGCTCGGCAGAGAACGCCAGCCGCGCGGAGCAGATCGCGGTGGCGGAGAAGGTCCTGGACAACCAGGGCTGGGGTGCATGGCCGGCATGCTCGTCCAAGCTGGGACTGTCCGGCGGCGGCGGAGGATCGCAGGTGAGCAGCCAGTCTGCCGAGATCCAGCAGGCTCCGGTCCAGCAGGCGCCCGTCGCTGAAGCGCCGGTTCAGCAGCAGGCCCCCGTCCAGCAGGCCCCGGTCCAGCAGGCTCCGGCCCCCGCTGCCGCACCCGCCCTCGAGGCCCCGGCTGTGAGCGGCGAAACCTACGCCGTCCAGTCCGGCGACACCATGGCCACCATCGCCGAGTCCATGGGACTCCAGGGCGGCTGGGAAGATCTGTTTGCGGCCAACACGGACACCGTGTCGGACCCCAACCTGATCTTCGTGGACCAGGTTCTGCAGGTTCCCGCGCACTAATTAGCACGCTAACTAGCATGTTGTGAAACGCCCCGTTCTCCACCCGGAGGGCGGGGCGTTTCCGTCTGCCAACGCGGCCGGGAGCCATAGACTGGCATCAAACCGAGTGAGAGGACCGGCCGCTGTATGCCCACCACTGAGAACCGCCCCTGGCTGCAGAACTACCAGTCCGGCGTGCCCGCCGAGATTGAGATGCCAACCGAGTCGCTCTCACACATGCTGGATAGCTCGGTCCGCAGGTTCGGCAAGAATCAGGCCCTGGACTTCTTCGGGGCGTCCACCAGCTACCGGGAGCTGGGCCGCCAGGTGGACCGGGCCGCCGAAGGCCTGCGCAGGCTGGGCGTGGGCCCGGGCAGCCGCGTGGCCCTGATCCTGCCCAACTGCCCGCAGCATGTGGTGGCCTTCTATGCGGTGCTGCGGCTGGGCGCCGTCGTCGTCGAACACAATCCGCTGTACACCGAGCGCGAGCTCCGGCACCAGTTTGAGGACCATGGCGCCACGGTGGCCGTGGTCTGGAGCAACGTGGTGGCTAAGGTCCAGGCGTTTCCCGCCGACCTTGCCGTCAAGACGATCGTCTCGGTGGATCTGACCCGCGCCATGCCGCGCGCCAAGCGGCTGGCGCTTAGGCTGCCGGTCCCGGCCGCCATCAAATCCCGCAAGGCGTTGACCGCCCCGGTGAAGAACACCGTTTCCTGGGAGAAGCTGCTGAAGTCCAAGCCGCTGAAGAAGGACTTCCCCCGCCCCGAAGTCAGCGATCTGGCGGCCATCCAGTACACCTCCGGCACCACCGGCCATCCCAAGGGCGCGATGCTGACCCACCGGAATCTGCGGGCCAATGCGGAACAGGGCCGCGCGTGGATGCACGGCGTGGCCGAGGGCAAGGAGGTCATGTACGCGGTGCTGCCGATGTTCCACGCCTTCGGCATGACCCTGTATCTGACCTTCGGCGTCCTTACCGGCTCGCGGGTTGTTCTCTTCCCCAAATTCGACGTGGACCTGGTGCTCTCCGCGGCCAAGAAGACCCCGCCCACCATCTACTGCGCGGTGCCGCCCATCTATGAGCGGACCGCCAACGAGGCGCGGAAGCGCGGGGTGTCCCTGGAGTCGGTGCGGTTCGCCATCTCCGGAGCCATGAACCTGCCGCAGGCCACCGTGGACCTGTGGGAGGACACCGCCGGAGGCCTGCTGGTGGAGGGCTACGGGATGACCGAAACATCCCCGGTGGCCATGGGCAACCCGTTCGCACCCACCCGCCGGAACGGGACCATCGGCGTGCCCTTCCCCAGCACCGAGATGCGGGTGGTTGACCCGGACAGCCCGGCCCAGGACGTGGAGCCCGGGCAGCCTGGCGAACTGCTGATCCGCGGGCCGCAGGTGTTCCAGGGCTACTGGGGCAAGCCGGAGGAAACCGCCGCCGCGCTGCTGGACGGCGGCTGGGTGCGCACCGGCGATATTGTCACCGTGGACGAGCAGCACAACGCCCGGATTGTGGACCGGGTGAAGGAACTGATCATCACCGGCGGCTTCAACGTCTCGCCGTCGGAGGTCGAGGACGCGCTGCGGTCCCATCCGGACGTGGTGGATGCGGCGGTGGTGGGCATCCCGCGGCCCGAGGGAGGCGAAGAGGTGACGGCCGCCGTCGTGCTCCGGGAGGGCGGCCTCACGCTGGGCGAGGGCGAGATGCGGGACTATTGCCGCGGCCGGCTGGCGGCGTACAAGGTGCCGCGGCGGATTGTTGCCGTGCCGGAACTGCCCAAGTCCATGCTCGGGAAGGTGCTGCGCAAGCAGGTCAAGGAGCAGCTCGCCGCCCGGTAGTGCCTCTTGTTCTGCTGCGCGGTGTCGGCGCCGGCGCCGAACGGCCGCTCGGCCATCAGCCGGCCAAGTGCGTGACGCGTCACATTTCGGCACCGCTGCAGGGATGGCTTGTGAGCCGTGACATAGTAGAGCGCTGTGGCCGCGTGCTGAACCGCGCTTCCGTTGGGGGAGACTGTGGGCGCTGCCACCCAGTTTTTCGATTTGAGGAAGTGACATGAAGCGAACATTCCTGACGCTGCTGGCCGGTGTCTCCGTGCTGGGCCTGGCGGCCTGCGGCTCCGGCTCACCCAGCGGCGGCGAGGCCGGAGGCAACGAGCCCGCAGCCTCGGGCGGACTCACCCCGGTGACCGTCGGCGTGATCCCGATCGTTGACACCGCACCGCTCTGGCTCGGCGACTCGAAGGGCTTCTTCGAGGAAGAGGGCCTGGATCTGGACATCCAGAACGTTGCCGGTGGCGCTGCCGCCATCCCGGCCGTGGTCAGCGGTGGCTTCGACTTCGCCTTCGGCAACCTGGTCTCGGTCATGGTCGCCAATGACAAGGGCCTGGACATCCAGCTGGTGGCCAACGGCAACTCCACCTCGGGCGATACCTCGCACGACTTCGGCGGCGTGGTGGTCAAGGGTGATTCGGACATTAAGTCGCCCAAGGACCTGGCCGGCAAGACCGTCTCGGTCAACACCCTGTCCAACATCGGTGACACCACCATCCGCAGCGTGATCGAAGCTGACGGCGGCGACCCGGATAGCGTGAAGTTCGTGGAGGTCGGCTTCCCGGACGCGCCGGCAGCACTGGCCAACGGCCAGGTTGACGCGGCCTGGATCCTGGATCCGTTCCTGTCCCAGGCCGTGGACGACGGCGGCCGCGTGGTCTCCTACAACTTCGCCGACTTCGACAAGAAGCTGGACATCTCCGGCTACTTCGCCACCGGCGACACCGTGGCCAACGATCCGGAACTGGTCAAGAAGTTCCAGGCTGCGATGAACCGCTCGCTGGAATACGCGCAGGAGAACCCGGACGAAGTCCGCGACATCGTGGGCACCTACACCAAGATCGACGAAGCCGCCCGCGCGGAGATGGCACTGCCGGCCTTCCGCAAGGACTTCAACATGGAGGCGGCGCAGAAGCTCGCCGACGCAGCCCTGAAGTACGGCACGCTGACCAAGGCTGCGGAGCTGGACAAGTTCTTCCCGTAAGCAGCACGCCTTAAAGCAGTACGACGGCGGGGTCCCCCGTCCGTCCGATGCGCCGGACAGCGTCTCTCCCGCAGGGGAGGGGCGCTGTCTGCGTTCTGTCCGCCGGTCGGCGTTGCGCGGTTGTCAGCGCCGGGCGGTCAGCAGCGCCGGGCGGTCAGATCCGGCTGCGCTCGCCGGGGTCCTGCCACTTGCGGGCCGGCGGGGTCCAGCCGTCAATGGCCTCCAGCAGTTCCGCGGCGGAGCCGGCCACGATGACGGCATCGCGGTAGGCCTGCTTCAGGAAGCCTGCGCCGACCAGGGAGTCGATCGCCGCCAGCAGGGGGTCCCAAAAACCGTTGATGTTCAGAAAGGCCACCGGCTTCTCGTGGATGCCCAGCTGCAGCCAGGTCCAGGCCTCGAAGATTTCCTCAAGTGTGCCCACCCCGCCCGGCAGGGCTACAAAGCCGTCGGCCAGGTCGGCCATCATCTGCTTGCGTTCGTGCATGGAGTCCACCACGTGCAGGGTGCTCAGGCCGGTGTGCCCCACCTCGGTCCGGTCCAGCGAGGACGGGATCACGCCCACCACCTCGCCGCCGGCGGCCACGGCGCTGTCCGCCACGGTGCCCATCAGGCCCACCTGCCCGCCGCCGTACACAATGCCGATGCCGCGGGACGCCAGTTCGGCGGCAAAGGCCGCCGTCTCCCGCGCGTAAAGGGCGTGTGTTCCGCTGGCCGAACCGGTGAAGACTGCAAGTCGCATGCTGCCATTATCCCAGCCGCTAGACTCTCGGATTATGACCGACGTCGACGAGCAAGGCCGCCCGGAACCGCCGCTGGCCGCCAACGAACTGGACACGCTGCTGGGATTCCTGGAGTTCCACCGCGCCACCTTGGAGTGGAAATGCGCGGGTCTGGGCGCGGACGGATTGGCCGCCAAGCTGCCGCCGTCGCGGATGACGCTCGGCGGCATGCTCAAGCATCTGGCGTTCGTGGAGGACTACTGGTTCTCCCACAGGCTGCACGGACAGGAGCCACAGCCGCCGTGGGACAGCGTGGACTGGATGGCGGAGCCGGACTGGGACTGGGACTCGGCGGCCGGAGACACCCCGGAACAGCTGCGGAAACTGTGGAGCGAGAGCGTGGCGCGTTCCCGCGTCCTGACCGCTGAAGCAGTGGCAGCCGGCGGCTTGGACGGTATGGCCGTCAAGGCAGGCCGGACGGGCAGCGTTCCGAACCTGCGCTGGATCCTGGTTCACATGATCGAGGAGTATTGCCGGCATAACGGGCACGCCGACCTGCTGCGCGAGGCAGTGGACGGGCTGGTCGGGGAGTAGCCGGCATCAACCGTTGGCTGACAATGACGCGCGGCCAACGACCGGTGGACTGCAGCCGCCACCAACAGCAGGCGTCAACAGCCAGCGGAGGCCAGGGCCGCCGCCGGAGTCGATCCTATTCGGGCTCTTCGCGGGGGTACTCTTCGTCCTCGTCTTCGCTGATCGACTCCAGTTGCTCCTGCAGGTCCGCCTCGTTCGCCTCCCAGCCGACCGGAGGCACCGTCGAAGGCGGCTGCTCCGAGGCATCCTCATCTACCGGGCGGTCCTGCCAGGCGCGGTCGGCCTCGTCCGCGTCCGGGATCTCTGCGTCGTGGTTGCCGGTGCTGGTCATTGCGGCCCTCCTGGTTTCTGCTGCGGTTGAACGTGGGGGATGCGGTGCATCCGCCGGTGGTGCGCCGGCCTAGCCTCCCGCGACCGACTGGATGATAAGCAGTTCCTGTCCCGGGGCAACCAGCGTGGCCGGCCCCTGCAGCGTGCGGATGTCTTCGCCGTCCAGATAGAAGTTGACGTAGCGGCGGATGGCCCCGGTTTCATTGCGCACGCGCCGGTTGAACACCGGGTAGTCGCCGGCCAGGGCGTCCAGAATCTCCGCCACGGATCGCGGAGCGGACGCGGGCACGCTGAGCTCGCGCTGCTCGCCGGTTACCTTGGCCAGCAGGCTGGGCACGACGACGGTGACCGCCTTCTCTGCAACACCCACCATTGCGAGTCCCTCCTCTTACAGACTGGCGGCCCGGACGCAGAGGACGTCCGGCAAGCCCGAGGCAACTTGCACGAAGACTTCGCCCTCGTCGGCGCTGGCGTACACCGAACCGCCGCGGGTGCCGAAGTAGACCCCAGCCGGGTCGCCGGTGTCCACCGCGGCCGCATCACGGAGCACCACGTTGTAGTCCAGGTCCGGCAGTCCGGTGCCGAACCGCGCCCAGGTGGCACCGCCGTCGTCGGTCCGATGCACCGCGAGGTGCCCGTCCGGCGGGATCCGCTCGCCGTCGGCCTTGATCGGGACCACCCAGGCGGTCCGCGTCCTCCGCGGATGCGTGAGCATGACGAAGCCGAAGTCGCTGGGCAGTCCGTCGGCGATGGATTCCCAGTTGTCGCCGGAATCATCCGACCGGTAGACGCCGTGGTGGTTCTGCGCAAAGAGCGTGGACGGTTCCACCGCGTCCCGGGCGATCTTGTGGACGCACTGGCCCACCTCGGGGTTCGGATCGGGCATGAAGTAGGCGCTGATGCCGTGGTTGCGGGCCTGCCAGCTGTCGCCGCCGTCGTTGCTGCGGTAGACCCCGCCGGTGCTCATGGCCACGTGCACGGTGTCCGGATCGTCCGGGCTCGGCAGGATCGAATGGGCGGCCGCCCCGCCGTAGCCGGCGCCCCACTGGTCCTTGTCCGGGTGGTTCCAGAGCGCGCGGTTGAGTTCGAAGTGTTCGCCGCCGTCGGTGGACTTCCAGACCGAGATCGGTTCGCAGCCCGCCCAGACCACGCCCGGACGGTCCGCCGCGTCCGGTTGGATTTGCCAGACCCGCTCCAGCGCGGCGCCGTCGCCGTCGTTAAAGCGGATGGCGCCGTTCTCCGGCTCGGTCCAGGTCTCGCCCAAATCGTCCGAGTGGAAGACGGTGGGTCCCCAGTGTTCCGAGCGCGCCCCCACCAGCAGCCGGGTGGACCCGTTGCGCTGGTCGATCCCGATGCTGGGGATTTCGTTCATCAAAAAGTGCGGCCCGGACAGGGACCAGTTGGTCCGGTCCCGGCTGGTGGCCAGCCACAGGCCCTTCTTCGTCCCGATTGCCAAAACCGTTTCCCCAGTCGCCATGCCACCCATTCGACCACCGCGCTACCGCCGGCGCAACGGTTTTTACGATGAATGGGGACAGACGAGGCAGAATGGGGAGGCCGACGCATGCCACAGAAAGAGGACATTGAGCACGCAGCCGCCAAACCAGCCGGGGTCCCGCTTATGGCTCTGGGTCCTCATGGCAGCCGCCGTGCTGACCCAGACGTCGCTGAACCTGGCCCGGCCGGTGGTGTCCTACAAGCTGCTGGCCCTTGGCGGCGACGCGGCGGTGATCGGTGTGGTGACCGCTATTTACGCGGTGCTGCCGGTGGTGGCCGCGTTGTGGCTGGGGCGGGTGAGCGACCGGGTCGCCTCGCTCAAGGGCATGGTGGTGCTCGGCTCGGTCATGCTGTCGCTGGCCGCCGTGGGGCTGGCGCTCGCGGAGGACTTCCTGCTGATCGGCCTCTCGATGGCACTGCTCGGCATGGGGCATTTGGTCTTCACCATCGCCGGCCAGTCAGCGATCGGACGCTACGCCGCACTGAACCAGATGGACAGCGGCTTTGGCTGGTTCACTGCCGCCTTTTCGCTGGGCCAGCTGCTCGGCCCGTTGCTGGCCGGCGTGCTGCTGGGCACCGGCACGGAGGGCGTGGGGCCGGACTGGCTGGGCGCCATCAACATGGCCCTGCTGCTGGCCGCCGGCATTGCCCTGGCCGGGGCGCCGATGATGCTGATCGGCGCACACCCGGGGGTGGCGCGGCGGCGGTTCCGCCGCAAGAACAACGACGGCGGTGCGGGCGCCGCTGCCGTCCGGCCGGCGGCGGTGAAGGAACCGGTGCTGCAGATTCTGCGGCGGCCCGGGGTGGCGTGGAACATGCTGGCCTCGCTGGCGCTGCTGTCCGTGATCGACATTCTGGTGGCGTTCCTGCCGCTGGTCGGTGAGGAACTGGGGGTGGCGCCGTTCTGGGTGGGCGTGCTGCTGGCCGTCCGCGCCTGCGCGTCGATCATCTCGCGGATACTGCTGCCCTGGCTGGTGCACCGCTGGAGCCGGATCCAGCTGCTGGTGGCCAGCCTGCTGGGATCCGGCCTCACCATCGCGGTCACGCCGTTTGTGCTGGAGCCGTTCTGGCCGGCCGCTGTGGCGCTGTTCGTGGGCGGCTTCCTGCTGGGCCTGGGCCAACCGCTGACCATGACGCTGATCAGCCACGCGGTCCGGCCGGAATCCCGCGGAGCCGCGCTGGCACTGAGGCTGCTGGGCAACCGGGTGGGGCAGGTGGTCCTGCCGCTCGCCGCCGGCCTGGTCGCCGCGCCGCTGGGACCGGGCGGTGCCATCTGGTTCTCCTGCGCCGTCCTCGGCGCAGCAGCAACAGCCCGCCTAACCGTCCGCAGCGACTCCGGTGGTCGACCAAGCGAGCCCTAGCGAGCGCGTGGCGACCCGCACCCCGGTGGTCGACCAAGCGAGCGCTAGCGAGCGTGTGGAGACCCAAGTGGAGACCCGTCGCCCGGAATCACACGCGACTTAGACACCTCGCTCGTTCCTCGCTCGGCGATGCGCCGCTTAGCGATTCCGGCCGCCGGCGACGGTGGTCGACCAGGCGAGCGCCAGCCCCCGGTGGTCGCCCAGCCTCCGCCGCCCAACGTTGGTCGACCAAGCGAGCGCTAGCGAGCGCGTGGAGACCCGCGGGCAGACCCGCCGGAGACCTGCGTGCGCCGGGGAACTCCCCGCGCTGCGCGCCTTAACGTCTGCGGCCGTGCTCAGATATCCAATACCAGGCGCCTGCCCTTGCAGCGCGAGACACAGATCATCATGGTGTCCCCTGCCTCGCGCTCCTCGTCCGAGAGCAGGCTGTCCCGGTGGTCGGGCTCGCCGGAGATGACCGGGGTCTCGCAGGTGCCGCAGATGCCCTCACGGCAGGAGTTCAGCACCGGAACGCCGATGTCCATCAAGGCCTGCAGGATGGTAGTACCGACCGGGACGCTGACCTCAGTGCCGTCAGCGGTCTCGACCACGAATTCGGTGTCTGCTTCCATCTCCGTTGGCGTGGCGGCTGGATCTGCAGCAAAGCGCTCGAAGTGGTACCTGCCCGGATCCGCCCAATCTGCGGTTAGTCTTTGGAGGGCGCCCAGCAGCGGACCGGGTCCGCACGCATAGACGTGAGCGGCGGCGTCGAGCCCGGCCAACAGCGGTCCAAGCGGGAAGATGCCAGACTCGTCGTCGGCGTGGAAGTGGACACGCTCGCCGTAAGCGGCCAGTTCGTCCTGAAAGGCCATCGAGGGGCGGCTGCGGCCGAGGTAGACCAGCTTCCAGTCCGTCCCGGCGGCCTCGGCCTGCCGGACCATGGCCAGGATCGGAGTGATACCGATGCCGCCGGCGATGAACAAATAGCTGCCGGCCGGATGCAGGGCAAAGTTGTTCCGCGGGCCGCGCACCTGCAGCTTGGTGCCGGGCCGCAGTTCGTCATGGATCCAGGCCGAGCCTCCTCGTCCCGCCGGTTCGCGTAGCACCCCAAGGCGCCAAGAGTCTTCGTCCGGCTGGGAGCAGAGCGAGTACTGCCGCAGCAGCCCGTTGGGCAGCAGCACATCCACGTGCGCTCCCGCCTGCCAGGCAGGCAATGCCTCGCCGCAGGGGTGCTGAAGCTGCAGTGACACCACCGAGTCGGAGGCGGGCTCGATCCGGGTGACCTCGACGTCGAAGAAGCCGTCGTGCGGTGCGGTTTCCATGTAGATTTCTCCTTAATAATGTGCCCCGAGGGTGCCGGTGGCAGGGGGTCAGGGCGCCCCAGGGGCCGGGGTTTGTCTGGTTAGGCCGGGGAGCGCGTCGACGGCGGCGAGCACTGCCGTCGAAGCCGCCCGGCCGGCGAGCGTGACGCGCACGCCGTCGCCGTCGAAGGCACGAACGGATACGGACCGCTGTAGGCAGGCCGCCTCGAGTTCGCGGGCGCGGGTGCCGGCGGGGATCCATACGAAGTTTCCGCCGCTGCTGGGGACGAGGATGCCGCGCCTGCGCAGCTGGGCGGTCAGATAATCCCGTTCGGCCACTATGCCAGCAACCGTCCTGGCGGTGCCCTCGGATTCCGACCAAGCGACGACGGCGGCTGCCTCGGCGACCCGGCTGAGCGGGAACGGCAGGGCGGCGCGCCGGAGCATTGTGGTGACCACCTCGGATGCTGCCAGATAGCCGGCACGAAGCCCGGCCAATCCGTAGGCCTTGGAGAAGGTGCGCAAGACGGCCAGATTGGGGAAGCCTGCCAGCAGCGTCACGGCATCGTGCTCCGGGAGGCAGAATTCACGATAGGCCTCGTCCAGGATGACCAGCACGTGCGGCGGCACCCGGTGCAGGAACTGCAGCATTTCGGCGTCGGTGACGGTGGTGCCAGTGGGGTTGTTAGGACTGCACACGATCACGGCCCGGGTTGCGGGACCAATCGCGGCGGCCATGGCGTCCAGGTCATGCCGGGCCGAGGCGTCGAGCGGGACCTCGACGACTGCCGCTCCGGCGACCCCGGCGAGGATGGGGTACGCCTCGTAGCTGCGCCAGGCGTAGATGACCTCGTCGCCTGGGCCAGTGTACGTGGAGAGCAGCAGCTGAAGCAGGGCCAGTGAGCCTGCCCCGGCCAGCACCTGCCCGGGGCCCAAGCCCAACCGGGCGGCGATCACGCTGACCAGTTCGTCCCCGGCCAGGCTCGGGTATCGGTTCGCTGCCGCTCCGGCGGCGGCGATGGCTGCCTGCACCGCCGGCGAGGGCGGTACTGCGGACTCGTTGGAGGAGGCGATCCAGCGCACGGTCGACTTGCCGGCGGAACGGGAGTAGCCCGGCAGCGCGGCGATTCCCGGCCGCGGAGCCGGGGCGGTAGAGGCCTCCTGCGCCAGGGCGTGGCGGGGGCTGCTCGTGGGTACGCTCATGATGTTCCTTCCTCGGGTCATGTCCGGGCGGGGATAGGCCCGGCCACCGGAACCTGGGACACGGCGGGTCTGGCTCCTTGGTCGAGCAACTGCGGGCCGCGCCGGCGCAGTTCGGCGGTACTGGCGACGCCTAGCAGCGCCATGGTGCGCCGGAACTGGCCCACCAGCAGCTCGGCCAGGCGGACGACGCCGGGTTCGCCAGCGGCGGCCAGCGCCCACAGGTAAGGCCGCCCGACCATGGCCAGGTCTGCGCCCAGCGCGATGGCGATGGCGATGTCGGCTCCGTGCCGGATTCCGGAGTCCACCACGACTGCGAAGTCTTCGCCGACGGCCTCCCGGACCGGGGCGATCAGCTCTGCCGGGGCCACGGTCCGGTCCAGCTGGCGGCCGCCGTGGTTGGACAAGTGCACCCCGTCCACGCCCAGCTCGCGTGCCCGGACGGCGTCGGCCGGTCCCACAGGCCCCTTCAGCAGCAGTTTCCCCGGCCACGCTGCGCGCAGCTGGGCAAGATCGGCCCAGGTGACCGCGGGGTCGAACTGGGCACCGATGTTCTCGATCGTGTACCCGGCACCGGCGGGGCCACCGGAGAGGTTGGCGAATTCCAAACCGGGGGCGCGCAGCATCTTCGTCCAATAACCGGGCTTGGCCCCGATGTCCAGCAGGCTGCCGGCGGTCAGCCGGGGCGGGATGGTGAACCCGTTGCGCACGTCGCGAAGCCGATTGCCGGGGACTGCGGTGTCCACGGCCACTTCCAGGACCCGGTACCCTGCATCGGCCGCGCGGCGGACCAATTCGAAGGTCTTGGCCCGGTCCTTCCACACGTAGAGCTGAAACCAGCGGTCGACCGCCGAATCCGTGACTAGATCCTCAAGAGCGGTGGTGGCCATGGTGGAGAGGACGTAGGGCAGCCCCGCTCCGGCCGCCGCGCGGGCGACAGCGCGCTCGCCGTCCGGGCGGATCATCCGCGTGTAACCGGTCGGTGCGAAGCCCAGCGGTGCCGCAGCTTGCCGGCCGAGGACCGTGGCCGCGGTGTCCGGGCTGCTAACGTCTGCCAGCACGACCGGGGTGAACCGGCGTCGGGCGAAGGCCTCGATGTTGCCAGCCAGACTGTGCTCGGCGTCGGCCCCGCCGTCGATGTAGTCGAGCACTGACCCTGGCAGCCGGCGGGCGGCGAGCCGCCGCAGGTCCTCGACGGTGTGGCAGCGGGCGAGGGCGCGCTCGCTGTTGGAGCCCTGCGGAACCTTGAACGAGACCAGGCCCAGGGCCTCGGTCAGCTTCATGCCAGCACCTTTCTCAGGTCGCTCATGCCAGCACCTTGGACAGGAACGCCCGGGTCCGGGCCTCACGCGGGTCTTCCAGAACCTGGCGCGGCTCGCCGCTCTCGACCAGGCATCCGTCCGCCATGAAGTGCACCACGTCCCCCACCTCCTTGGCGAACCCCATCTCATGAGTCACCACGATCATGGTCATCCCCGAGGCCGCCAACTGCACCATCACCTCCAGCACTTCGCCTACTAGCTCCGGATCCAGTGCCGACGTCGGTTCATCGAAGAGCATTACCGAGGGTTTCAGCGCCAGCGCGCGGGCGATGGCCACACGCTGCTGCTGGCCGCCGGAGAGCTGGCCCGGGTAGTGGTTGCGCTTCTCCGCCAGTCCCACTCGTTCCAGCAGGGCCATGCCCTCCTCGACGGCCTCTGCCCTTGGCCGGCGCTGGACGATAGTCGGGCCCTCGATCACGTTCTCCAGCGCGGTACGGTGCGGGAACAGGTTGAACTGCTGGAACACCATGCCCACGGACGCCCGCTGGCGCGAGGTCTCGTGTTCTTTCATTTCGCGCAGCCGGTTGCCGGTCCGGCGGTACCCGATCCGTTCGCCGTGCACCCACAGTTGCCCGCCGTCGATCTTTTCCAAATGGTTGATGCAGCGCAGGAACGTGCTCTTGCCCGACCCGGAAGGGCCGAGCAGGCACGCAACCTGGCCGGCCTGCACGTCCAAACTGATGCCCTTGAGCACCTCGACGTTGCCGAAGGACTTACGCACCCCTTGGGCGCTAACGATCGGATCATTCATTTCAGGGTCTCCAGTTCGACGGCGGGGGAGGCTGCGGCGCGGTGGAGGAAGCCGAGTTCCTCCGGCTGGCGGACGTCCCCGTGGACCGGCTCCGTGAACTGGCTTACCCGCCCAGAGTCCCCGTGCCGGAGGGAACGCCATGACCACACCGCACTATTATGCGAATCCGGCCGGACTGCCACCGCAGACCGACCTGCTCAGCGACCGGGCCATCGTGACCGAGGCCTACACGGTGATTCCGCGCGGCGTGCTCCGCGACATCGTCACCAGCGCGCTGCCCGGCTGGACCGGTACACGCAGCTGGGTCCTCAACCGGCCGGTCCCGGGCGGCGCCAGCACGTTTGCGCAGTACCTGATGGAGGTGGACCCCGGCGGGGGATCGCGGCGGCCGGAAGAGCAGCCGACGGTGCAGGGTTTCATCTTCGTGGTCAGCGGCGAGCTGTCCGTGACGATCGAGGGCGAGCGTCGCCAGTTGCTTCCGGGCGGATTTGCCTACGCTCCGGCGGGTGCCGCATGGGCGGTGAAGAACGACGGCGATGCGCCCGCGCAATTCAGCTGGATCCGCAAGGCCTACCAGCCATTGGAGGGCCACAGCGCCGAGCCGGTCTTCGGCAATGAGCAGGACATCGAGCCGGTGCCGATGCCGGATACAGACAACCGATGGCGCACCACCCGGATGCTGCCGGTGGATGACCTGGCCTACGACATGCACGTCAACGTGGTCACGTTCGAGCCGGGTGGCTCGATCCCCTTCGCCGAAACGCACGTGATGGAACACGGGCTCTACATGCTTGAGGGCAAGGGGGTGTACCGGCTGAACGGCGACTGGGTGGAGGTGCAGGAAGGCGACTACCTGTCGCTCCGCGCCTTCTGCCCACAGGCCTGCTACGCCGGCGGGCCGTCCAATTTCCGTTACCTGCTGTACAAGGACGTCAACCGGCAGATCATGCTCTAGTGCCGGAAACCGCCGCGATTCGAGACAGGAGCAAACCGCGTGGCCGACAACGAAGAACGAGCCTACGATTTTGTGATCCGTGGCGCGCGGGTGATGACGCCGGACGGAACCGGCCCGCTGGAGATCGGCGTGCGAGCCGGGACGATCGCGGCGATTGCACCGTTGGGAGCGGGGCTGAGGGCCGCCAGCACGTTTGAACTGGGAGCCGACGAGGTGCTGATCCCGGGCCTGGTGGACACGCACGTCCATGTCAATGAGCCGGGGCGCACCGAGTGGGAAGGGTTTGCCTCCGCAACCCGCGCTGCGGCGGCCGGCGGCGTGACCACCATCTTGGACATGCCGCTGAACAGCATCCCGCCCACCGTGAATGTGACCGCGCTGGAGGAGAAACGGGCCGCCGCCGTCGAGCAGGCCTTCGTGGACGTCGGTTTCTGGGGCGGCGCGGTGCCGGGCAACAGCACTGACCTGCGGCCGCTCCATGACGCCGGGGTCTTCGGCTTTAAGTGCTTCCTGATCCACTCCGGGGTGGACGAGTTCCCGCCGCTGGGCCCGGCGGAGCTGGAGAAGGATGTGGCCGAGCTGGCCGCCTTCGACTCGCTCATGCTGGTGCACGCCGAGGATGCGGCGACCATCGACCGGGCGCCGCATCCTGCCGGGACCAGCTATGCGTCCTTTCTGGCCTCCCGGCCGGGCAGCGCGGAAACCGCGGCGATAGCGGAGGTGGTCGACCGGGCCCGCAGCACCGGGGCACGCGTCCACATAGTGCATTTGTCCTCCGCGGACGCGCTGGCGGAGATCGCCGAGGCCAAGGCCGCGGGGATCCGGCTGACGGTCGAGACCTGCCCGCACTATCTGACGCTGACGGCCGAGGACATCCCGGACCGGGCCACCGCCTTCAAATGCTGTCCGCCCATCCGCGGGGGAGCCAACCGTGACCTGCTCTGGGCAGGGTTGGCCGACGGGACGATCGACTGCGTGGTCTCCGACCACTCACCCAGCCCGCTGGGTCTGAAGGACCCGGAGCACGGCGACTTCGGCACCGCCTGGGGTGGAGTCGCTTCGCTGCAGCTGGGCCTGCCGCTGGTCTGGACCGAGGCACGCCAGCGCGGCGTCGCGCTGGAACGGGTGGTGGACTGGATGTCCGCCCGGCCGGCCGCCATCGCGGGCCTGGGGCGCAAGGGCCGGATCGAGCTCGGCGCCGACGCCGATTTTGCCGTTTTTGCCGACGCGGAAACCTTCGTGGTGGACGCGGCGGCACTGAAGCATAAGAACCCGGTCAGCCCCTACGACGGCAAAACCCTCACGGGCGTCATCCGCAGCACCTTCCTGCACGGCGCTCCCGTCACGGACCACGTAGTACCCCGCGGGCAACTGCTGCGGCGCAGCCCGGCTTGAGTGCTGCGCAGCTTGGACTGAGAATCACCGGCGCCGGAACCCGGCAGCGCCCGCGGCTGCCACCCAATTCCGGCCGGCGGCGGCTTCCGGCATAGCATCGGACCCGTGAGTAGTGCGGAGCAACCCTGGGCAGGCCACCCGAAAGGCAGCCGGGGCTACCGCAACATGCTGCTGGCCCTGCTGTTCGGCGGTTTCGCCACCTTCGCCCAGCTGTACTCCGTGCAGGCCGTGCTGCCCGGCATCGCCCGCAGTTTCCACGTCAGCCCGGCCGATGCCGCACTCAGCGTCTCCGCCGCCACCATCGGCCTGGCGCTCGGGGTGATTCCCTGGTCGGCGGTGGCGGACCGTGCCGGCCGCAAGCGCACCATGACCTGGGCCATCAGCGCGGCCGTGGCGCTGGGCCTGCTGCTGCCGCTGGCGCCGAGCTTCCCAGCCCTGCTGGCGCTGCGCTTCCTGGAGGGCGCCGCGCTGGGCAGGATCCCCGCCGTCGCACTGGTCTATCTGAATGAGGAGGTGCAGCGGCTGCACGCGGCCGTGGCCGCCGGCACCTACGTCGCGGGCACCACCGTCGGCGGCCTGGCCGGGCGCCTGATCGCCGGCCCGGTGGGGGAGTGGGCCGACTGGCGCGCGGGCGTGCTGGCGGTCAGCCTCGCGGCCGCGCTCGCCGCGGTGCTGTTCGTCCGACTGGCCCCGGCCCCGCGCGGATTCCGTCCGCTGCAGCGCGGGCAGGGACCCGGGCTCGGGCAGCGGATCCTGGCCAACCTGCGCTCGGTGCCCCTGCTGGCGTTGTACGCGCAGGGGTTCCTGCTGATGGGCGGCTTCGTGGCCGTCTACAACTACCTGGGCTTCCGGCTGGAAGCGCCGCCGTTCTTCCTGCCCGCGTCGCTCGCGTCGCTGCTGTTCCTGGCCTACCTGGCCGGCACGGTGAGTTCCCGGGTGGCCGGCGGACTGACGGTACGGACCGGCCGACTGCCGGTGCTGCTGGGCGGGATCGCGGTCAGCATTGCCGGGCTGGCGGCGACGCTGGTTGATTCGCTGCCGCTGATCATGCTGGGGCTGCTGCTCTTCACCGCGGGCTTCTTCGCCGCGCATTCGATCGCGTCCGGCTGGACGCCCCGGCTCGCCACGGTGGGAGCCGCGCAGGCCTCCAGCCTCTACAACCTGTTCTACTATGCGGGCTCCAGTCTGTTCGGCTGGGCCGGCGGCCTGTTCTTCGGCCGGTTCGGTTGGACCGGCGTCGCGGCCTTCACCGCGGCGCTCGCCGTCATCGCGGGGACGACGGCGGTGCTCGCCCTGCGCCGGCGCGGCACCGAATGAGGGTGCCGGCAGCCGTAATCAAAACCCTCCGGGGCCTCGTCCGTACATGGTGACGGACTCGGGGCGGCTCGAGGCCTAAGCTGGAAGGCGTGAATCCGGAGAAGACGGCTGCGCGGCAGCAGGGACAGGGCCTGAACCGGAGCATCCTTGCGCTCGCCATCCCCGCGTTCGGGGCCTTGATCGCCGAGCCGCTGTTCCTCGCGGCCGATTCTGCCATCGTGGGACACCTTGGCGTGGCGGAACTGGCCGGCATGGGGCTGGCCGCCACCGTGGTGCAGACCGTCGTCGGACTGATGATCTTCCTGGCCTACTCCACCACGCCCGCGGTGGCCCGGTTGCTGGGCGCGGGCCGGCTGGCGGAGGCCTACGGCGTCGGCCGTGACGGCATCTGGCTGGCGTTGGCCGTCGGCGTGGTGATGGCGGTGGCCGGCTGGTTCTTCGCGCCCGACCTGACCGCCGCTATGGGTGCCACCGGACCGGTGCAGGACTTCGCCGTGGACTATCTGCGCTGGTCGATGCCGGGCCTGCCCGGCATGCTGATAGTGCTGGCCGCCACCGGCGTGCTGCGCGGGCTGCAGGACACCAAGACCCCGCTGCTGGTGGCCGGCGTCGGGTTCCTGGTCAACATCGGGCTGAACTTCCTGCTGGTCTACGGCATGGGGCTGTCCGTGGCCGGTTCGGCGATGGGCACCAGCCTGGTGCAGTGGGGTATGGCCGCGGTCTACCTGGCCATCGTTTACCGCGGGGCGGTCAAATACTCCGTGCCCTTGCGGCCCACCTGGGCCGGGCTGAAGGCCACCACGCACGTGGGGTCCTGGCTGATGCTGCGGACTTTGAGCATGCGGGTGGCGCTGCTCGCCACCGTTTTTGTGGCCACCTCGCAGGGCCCGGTCAGCCTGGCCGGGCACCAGCTGGTGATGACCATGTACAGCTTCCTGGCCTTCGCGCTGGACGCCATCGCGATCGCTGCCCAGGCCCTGATCGGGAAGGAGCTGGGCGCGTCGAACAAGGCGCTGGCCCACTCGCTGACCCGGCGGATGATCCTCTGGGGCATCGGCTTCGGCGCGGTGACCGGCCTGCTGCTGGCCGCGGTTGCTCCGGTGCTCGGTTGGGTCTTCACCTCCGATCCGGCCGTGCACCAGGCCTTCACCGCGGCGATCTGGGTGCTGGCCCTGAGCCAGCCGATTTGCGGGTTCGTGTTCGTGTTGGACGGCGTGCTGATCGGCGCCGGTGACGCGCGGTATTTGGCGATCGCCGGCGTCGTGAATCTGGCCGTTTACGCGCCGCTGCTGGTGTGGGTGGACCGGGCCGGACTGGCCGGCACCGAGGGTCTGCTCTGGCTGTGGGCGGCGTTCGCGCTCGGATACACGGCGGCGCGCGCCGCGACGCTGGGCTGGCGGGTGCGCAACGATGCGTGGATGATCACCGGGGCGCATTAGGCTGGAAGCCGTGACGATCCCGAGTACTACCCAGGCCGCCGCGTACTGGCAGCCGGTCCTGATCCGTGCCCTGGTGGCCGCCGCCTTCGGCGCCATCACCATCTTCTGGCAAGAGCCCGGCCGCACCGTGATGGCGGTGGCCGGCGGACTCTTCCTGCTGCTCAGCGGCGGAGCGGTCTGGCTGCTGGCCCGCCAGCCAGCCGCCGCGGCGCACCGCCAACTGCTGCTGCTGCAGGCCGCCGTGCTGGCCGTGACCGGTGTCTTTGCCTGCGTGTTCCAGACGGTGCCGATGTTCACCGTGCTGGCCACCGCCGCGCTGCTGGTCTCCGGCGGCGCAGAGCTGATGCTCGGCTGGAGCAACCGGCCGTCCGGCGCCGATGCGCAAGGCCGAGCCGCAGCAGGCACCGGCCCCGCCGCCGCGCCTGGATCCACAGCCGGGGCCGATGGCGCCGGATCGGTGCTGGCCCGCGACTGGCTGATCACCGGCGCGGTGTCCGTGGGCTTCGGCATCGCCCTGCCGTTCTTCTCCTACCTCGGCCCGCACGCGTTGCTGGGCGTGCTGGGCGGGGCGGCGATCATCACCGCCGTCGTGCTGCTGATCGCCGCGTTGAGCCTGCGCCACGACGCGCGGCAACCCACAGCCGGCTGAGCTGCCGGGGCCGAGCCAGTGTGGCGCCGCCCCGCCGGCTGAGCGGACGCTGCCCGGGCCGAGCCAGTGTGGCGCCGGCCACCGGCACCACCCGGAGAACTTCTACGGCCGGTAGACTGGATATGGCTTTACCCCGTCAGCAGGAGGAATCATCGTGGGCAAGAACGCGTCTGGACGCCCGGACGAAAAGCGGATGTCCGTTAAGGGCCCGCTGATCTTTTCGGCGGTGCTGGCCGTGATCGCCGGTTTCCTCACCATGGTCTTCGCCACCGGCGGGTCCGGCAACCTGCTGCGCTGGGACCTCGGCGTGACCGCCGCCGGCATTGCCTTCATCGCCTCCCTGCTGGTGGTGGCGGTGCTGACCATGTCCACCAAGGAAAACCCCAGCCACCTCAGCGAAGGCTCCGGGATCCACCGGGTCTCGTCGAAGATCCCCGGCGGCGCAGGCACCGTGCCGGCCCCGGGTACGCCGCAGAGCCGGGCGCAGGTGGAAGAGCAGCAGGCAGCGGAAGACGCCAAGAATCCCGGCCAGGCCGGGAACCGTCTGTCGCATAACGACGACGACGGCGACGGCGCCGCACGCTGATCCGCTGGCGCGGGCCCGCCCGTGCCTGACAAGCTGGGAGCATGACTTCCGGCGACCCTTCCGCACAGCATCCCTTCCCCGCCGACCCCGGCGACACCGCCGCCGTGAACCCCGATCAAGCCCCGGAAGCGAAGACCACCCTGGCGGCGGAACTCTGGTACCGCTCCGACCCCGGACTCTTCGGCGATGAACTACGGAACCGGCTGACGGCCGAGTTTCCCGGCGCCACCTTTTCCGACGGCGTGGCCCTGCTGCCGCACGCGGAGCATTCCTTCGACATCAACGGCACCGCCGGCGCGCAGACCGTCCACCTGAGCACCGGCGTGGCCGTTCCGCGCTCGCAACTGTCCTCCGCCGAGGCAATGGAAACCACACCCACGGACCAAAGCTGGTCCTGGCCGGAGGCGGAGCAGGAGGTGCCCGGCTGCAGCCACCGGATCCTGGTCACGGAAGTGGTGGCCAGCGGCTTCGAAGCCAAGCCGCGGGTGGAGTCCTTCCAGCGGGTGCTGCGGCTGCTGGCCGCGGAAACCGGCCCGGACGCCATCCGCTGGCTGCACAACGCCCACTGGCGCAGTCCGGACGATCTGGAGGCGGCGCACCCGCTGGCCGGCCCGGTCAACATGCGGTTCTTCCTGGTCAGCAACGACGAGGGCGCCATGGTGGTGGACAGCCTGGGCATGTATCAACTGGGCCTGCCGGACGTGCAGGTGCACTTCCGGGACGTCGACCCGAACGTGCTGGTGGAACTGGCCTTCAACGTGGCGGCCTATCTCTACGAACACGGGCCGGTGATCCAGTCCAAGGCCCAGCTGAACGGTCCGGAGGGGATGAAGTTCACCGCCACCTGGGAGGATTCGCTGCTGCCGCCGCTGCGCACGGTGATCGATCTGGACCCGGGCACGCCGTACTCGGCCGGCAACCGGTAGGCCCTTGGGGGAGCGGGCGCTCGGCCCGCCGCCCGCCGGGTGGTCCAGTCCGTAAGGCGTTCAGCTGGCCGCGGCCGACTTCCGCGCCCGGTAGGCGGCCACGTGCGTGCGGTTGGCGCAATTGCCGGTATCGCAGAAAAGCTTCGATCTGTTCTTCGACAGGTCCACCAGGACGGCCGAGCAATCGTCGGCGGCGCAGGTGCGCAACCGGTCCAGCTGCTTCTCGCGGATCACGTCCACCAGTGCCATCGCAACCTCCACGGCAATCCGCACGTCCAGCGGCGCATCGGGGCTGGTGGCGTGCAGGTGGTAGTCCCACTGGTCGTGCTTGATCAGCTGCGGGATGGCACCGGCGTCGGCCAGGATCTTGTTCACCATGACGACGGCGCGGTCCTCCGGCGCTGACCAGGCCTCCTTGAGCACCAGGCGCAGGGAGCGGACCGCCTGAAGTTCCTCGTCGGAGTGCGTGCGCGAGCCGGTCAGGCCGAACTCGGCCACCAACGTGTCCAGCTCCGCCACGCTGGCCAGGCCGTCCGGCTCGACCTCGGCAGTGTTGACCAGCCGCGCCGCGTCCACCAGCGAATGCTGCGTGTCATGAGCAAAAACCATCTTGACTCCTGAACGTTGGCGGAATTATTGTCAGGAGTATACCGCTTATGACTCCTGACAGGCGCACGCTGCGCCGGGAGCGAACCGCACATCCCTGAAGGACCACTCATGGCTTCCACCACCGCCGCCGAGCAGCGCACCCAGACCGCCCTGCATCGCCCCGGTTCCGCCGTGGCCGGCGTCGGCATTGCTCTGGCGTCCTCGGCGGTGTTCGGGCTCTCGGGATCTTTTGCCAAGGGCTTGCTGGAAGCTGGCTGGACTCCCGGTTCCGCGGTGGCGGTGCGCATGGTGGCGGCGGCCCTGGTGCTGTCCCTGCCCGCCGCGTTCATGCTGCGCGGCCGCTGGCACCAGTTGCGGCAGAACTGGAAGACCATTGTGCTCTTCGGGTTGATCGGTGTAGCCGGCTGCCAGCTGTTCTACTTCAACGCCGTGGCCACGCTGTCCGTGGGCGTCGCGCTGCTGCTGGAGTTCCTGGCCCCGGTGCTGATTGTGCTCTGGCTCTGGCTGACCAGCCGGCGGATGCCCCGCCCGGCAACCATCGCCGGCACCGTCCTGGCCGTGGCCGGGCTGATGCTGGTCCTGGATGTCTTCGGGCCGGTGAAGCTCGATCCGGCCGGTGTCCTCTGGGGACTCGGCGCGGCGGTGTGCCTGGTGGTCTACTTCTTCATCACCGCCAAGCAGAACGACTCGCTGCCCCCGCTGGTGCTGGCCGCCGGCGGCCTGCTGGTGGGCGGTGCAGCCATCGTGGTCATGGGTGCGGCGCAGATCCTGCCGATGGCCTTCAGTACCGCCGATGTGCAGCTGGCCGGCTGGAATACCCCGTGGTGGGTTCCGCTGGCCGGGCTGGTGCTGCTCTCCACGGTGCTGTCCTATGTCACCGGCATCATGGCCGCCCGGGCCCTTGGCTCCAAGGTGGCATCCTTCGTCTCGCTGACCGAGGTGCTGTTCGCCGTCATCTGGGCCTGGCTGCTGCTGGGCGAGCTTCCCGCCGTCATCCAACTGATCGGCGGCTTCCTGATCGTGGCCGGCGTGGTACTGGTCCGCTCCGACGAGCTGCGCGGCCCCAGGCTCGCCAGACGGCACCGCCGCAAGCAAGCAGCAGCGCCGGCCAACCCGGCCAGCTGAGTCTGCCCCAACGCCTCCGCCAGGCCCGGCGCAGGGTTCCGCCCAGAAGAAGCGCCGTGTGATAATTCCCTCATGCGCAATGCCGAGGCCTCTCCCGTCGAGTCCGTTGACCGCGCCCTCTTGCTGGTGCTGCTGATGCGCTCGGCGGGGCCGGTGTCCGTCAAGGCCGCGGCGGAGCATCTGAGCGTTGCTCCCTCCACCGCTCACCGGCTGCTCTCGGCGCTGGCATTCCGCGGATTCGCCGTCCAGGACCGGGAACGGCGGTACCGGGCGGGGCCGGTGCTGTCCGAGCGTTCGGCGGAGACTTTCTCGGTCCAGATGCTGCGCGAAAATGCCCGGCCCGCCCTGCTGGCGCTGCATCAGGCCGTGGGCGAGACCGTGCAACTGATGGTGCTGCGCGGCGGCAACATCGTGTTCGTGGACGGCGTCGAGTCCCAGGCCACGCTGCGGGTGGGCATGCGGGTGGGCGACCAGATGCCCGCCTTTGTCTCGGCCGGCGGAAAAGCGATGCTGGCGCAGCTGAGCAACGTGGAGCTGGAGGAGCTCTACCGGGGCGGGCTGCCGTCCTGGCCCACGGGCCGGATCGACTCGCTGGCCACGCTGAAACGGAACATGACCAAAATCCGCCGCGCGGAATTCGGCACCAACTTCGAGGAAACGGAGCAGGGCGTGATTGGCCTGGGCGTGAGCATCAATGACGCGGCGGGTAAGCCCATTGCCGCGCTGACCACGGCCACTCCCAGCATCCGCTTCAAGCGGGACGAAATGCCCGACTATGTCTCGGCGCTGCGCGCGGCCGCGGCCGCCGTTGAAGAGCGGCTGCAAAAAGCGCCGCAGTAAGCACGTCAGTCCGCCCCGGCCGGAAAGGACGGGACGGACTGAACGACGCCTGTGCGTACTAGTGCTGGTGTGCGGCACCGGACGCCGGCGGGGCGGACCGCCCGGAGATGCTGCCGGTGATCCAGGACATCATGCCGGCCGAGTTGTCGAAGGCCGGCTGGCGCTCCGCGTTGGACCAGACGGTTTCCGGCCGGCACTGGAGCAGGACCAGGTTCTTGCCCTCCGGCAGCTCTTCATCGATGGCGAACTCGATGTCCTGCGGTGCCCGATGGATCTTCTCCAGCTGCTTGCCGAACGCCGCCAGCGCCGTGACTTCCTCATCGGCCAGGCAGAGCACCGAACGGCGCTCCTCCGGTACGTCCTGAGGAGCGTCGCCGCGGCGGTACTCGATGTGTTTGTACCCGGGCGTGCGGTCGGCGATGTCCAGCCCGATTTTCTCCACCAGGAACCGGTCCGGCGTGACTTCGCCGCCCACTACCGACAGGCCCAGGCCCCAGCTCGCTTCCAGCACGATCTTGGAGCGGTCCCCGCTGGTCGGGCTCAGCGTGAACATCACGCCGGCGGCCCGGGCACGCACCACCTTCTGCACCACCACGGCCATTTCGATCGCATGCGGATCGATCTCCTTTTCCGCCAGATAGGACAGCACGCGGCCGGCAAACACGCTGACATAGCACTTGTGGATGTGGGCCAGCACGTCCTCGGCCCCGGTGATGTCCACCCAGGTCTCGAATTCCCCGGCGAAGCTGGCGCCCACCGAGTCCTCCGCCGTGGCGCTGGAGCGCACCGCCACGGCCACGTCATCGACGCCGCAGTCGGCGCAAAGCTTGGCGTACGCCTCGCGGACCGGCGCCGCCAGCTCTTCCGGCATCGGAATCCCGGCCAGCCGTGCCGTAATCACCCGCTCGGCCTCGTCGAAATCGGCCTGGCCGGAATCGGGCCGGAGCCCGTCCAGCACCGTAGTGGCGAACTCCTTGAGCCCGGCTTCGGCCAGGTACCTGCGGTAGGCGGCCGCCGTGACGGCAAAGCCCGGCGCAACGGGTAGCCCTTGGACGGTCATTTCGGCCAGGCTCGCGGCCTTGCCGCCAACCTGCCGGACGTCGCGGCACTCGGGGTGGGTGAATTCGAGGGTAAACATGGGCCTTGCTCCTTGCAGTGGGGGTATTCAGCCGGCCGCGGGAACGCCGAGGTCCTGGGCGCCCGCATCCGTGGTGGTGCCGGCACCGTCATCGTCGAGCACGACGACGGTGCCAGCCTTTCCATCGATGCGCACCCTTTGTCCGGTCGTCAGACGGGCGGTGGCGAAGCCGGTGCCGACCACGGCCGGGATGCCGTATTCGCGGCAGACGATGGCGGCGTGGCACATCATGCCGCCGATGTCCGTGATGACTCCGGTGGCCACGGCAAACGCGGCGGCCCAGGACGGTGCCGTGATCGGCGCGACGAGGATCTCGCCGGGCTGCAGGTCGGGCAGGTCCTTTTCCGAGCGCAGCACGCGCACCGGGCCTTCGACGATCCCCAGCGACCCCGGGATGCCGTTGAGCGTTTTGGACTCGCCGTCGGAGGCACCGAGCCAGTCGTTGACGCGTTCGGTGGTCACGCCGTAGTTCATCACCGCGAATGGGTCCGTGACTTCCTGCGGTGGGACGCCGTAGGCCGGCGGGGCAGAGGCCGTCTGCAGGGCCGCCACGATGGGCTTGCGCCGCTCGATCTCGGCCTGCCAGCGGTCCTTGCCGCGGGCCGGAACACCGATCGCCCACGACTGCACGACGTCGGAGAGGACCGTGTCCAGCTCGAAGCGGTTGAGGTAGAACATGTCGTCTGCTTCGGCGAGGAAGCCGGCGTCCACCAGCACGTCGGCCAGCTCATGGCACTTCTGCCAGAACACGTTGTGCGACCAGTGCTCCACGTAGATGTTGTGCTCTTCGATGTAGGGGAACACGGTGCGGGCCAGGCCGAGCAGCTCGTCGAACTGTTTCGCCTCGTCTGCGGTGAGCAGGGCGCGGTACTCGTCGACGATCTCGTCGCGTTCGGCCTGCAGCCGCTCGATGGGGCGGGAGATGTCCTCGCCGGCGGCGATCTTCCGGGCATAGCTGGCGATGTTGCCCAGCGGGATGGCGGGATTGGAGTTCCAGGTTTCCTGGTCGTGCGTGAAGCCGTACTCGGAGAAGTAGTTGAACCAGGGGTCGCGGGTTTCGTCGAAGGAGGCGAGCCAGGTCCGCCCGTTCTCGGTGGCCTCGAGCGCGGACCGCAGATCCGCCTTCGTCCCTTCCGCGGTGACCGTTTCGACCAGGTCCAGGTCGTTGGCGAGCTGGGCCAGGCGCCGGCACTCGTCGTCGGGACGGAAGGCCAGCACGTCCACGCCGGCGACCATGCGGGAGATGCTCTGGTCGGTGATCAGCGGGAAGGCCTGCTTGCAGAACTGGAAGAAGGTGATGTACCCGCCGTAGCCGAGGTTGAGGAACTCGAAGTGGTACTGCCAGATGGCAAAGAACTCGTCGATCAGCCGGTGGTAGTTCTCGGTCAGGGCCATCGCATCGGAGCGTCCGCGGGCCTCATCGACCACGTGATCCGGGTCGTATTCGGCCAGCTTCCCGAAGGAGATGGACTGCAGGGACGCGATGGCGCCCTCCATCTTGGTCTTCCACTTCGCATACAGCTCATCCCAGTTGGCGTAGTAGTAACCGGCGCGCTTCTGGAACACGGCGGCCCGCTCCTGGATCCGCTCGGGGTCGGTGACGCCCAGCGGGGAGATGTAGACGTAGCCGTTCTTCACGCGCACGTCCAGGCCCAGCGACACCGGCAGGGCGAAGATGCGGGTACTGAACGTGCCCACGCCCAGGTAGACCGCCTCGGCGCCGATGCTGTCGAAGGGGTGGCAGCCGCGGGACCAGTGCATGGTGTCGGCGAACCAGAACTGGGCGTCCTCGTGCGCCTGGGTCTCCTGGGAGGGGACCAGGTAGTACGGGTACATCGACTCCCAGCCTTCGGCGCCCTCGGGTGCTTTGGCCTCGTGGAAGAACGGGAAACGGTTGCTGTCAGTGCTCATGGTCGGGCTCCTTGCGTCAGTGAAAGGGAGGGAACAAGCAGTTGGTACAGTTCGGCGACGTCGGCGACGGCCAGATCCGGCCGTTCCTCGCCGGTCAGGGTGTCGAGTTTCTCGGCGGTGGTGGCTCCGGAGAGCACCAGGGCACTGTTGGCGCCCATCTGCCGGGCCAACTGGATTTCCACCGTGGCGTCGCCCACCACCGTGACCTCGGCCGCGGGTACGTCCAGCCGGCGCAGCAGGGTCTCGCCCAGCGCCACGGAGGGTTTGCCGAGCACCTGAGGGGTGGCCCCGGCGGCCCAGCCGATGGCGTTGGCGACAGCGGCCGAGATGCACACCGATTTGCCGATTCCGCCGTGGAACCACGGCACATCCACGGTGGTGTACAGCGGGGCACCGGCGTCCACGGCCAGGCTGGCGGCATTGATCTGCGCGGTGCTGTAACTGTCCATCGCGCCCACCACCACGACGTCGGCCGGTTCCGGATCGCCCGGCTCGGCCAGTTCCACCCCGAGGCGGCTCAGCGGATCCGTCAGGCCTGCCGCGCCGAGGGCCAGCACCCGAGCACCGGGGTGGTGGTGCGCGATGTACTCCGCAGCGGCGCTGCCGGCGGTGGCAAACTCGTCATCCCGAACGCCGATGCCCTGGGCCCGCAGGTGGGCCGCGTACTCGGCGGGCGTTTTCTCCGAGGCATTGGTGCAGACGACGACGGCGTGGCCCGCGGCGTGCAGCGCCGCCAGCAGGTCAGCGGCGTGCGGCATGGCCTCGCCGCCCGCTCCGCCGGCGCGCTTGGTGCGCATCAGGCAGCCGTCCACGTCCAGCACCCAGCCACGGGAATTCTGTATGGCGTCGTTCATCGCGTTGACAGTGCTCACCGGGCGGCCTCCTGGGCGGTGGGGCGTTCGAGGGAAAATTTGGTGGTGCCGTCGCTGACCGACACCGAATGCAGCGTCGGCCGGTCCTCTGCCAGCGAGAGCAGTTTCTTCAGGGAGGAGACCGGCGAGGCGGCCTTCGCGGCGTACATGCCATCGACCTGTTCGGCCGGCATCACCGCGCGCAGCAGCAGTTCTTCGTCGCTGATGGTGGTGCCGAAGCGCTGGCGCAGATCCTTGATGGTGACGTCGCCGCCGTCGTTCACTGGTTGTTGGCCGCGCTTGGTGGCCATGGCGCGGTCCATCAGCTCCGGGTCCACCGGGCCGGGAAGCGGGCCAAAGTCGCCGCGCAGCAGGTCGATCACCTCGTCCGAGATCTGCTTGTAGCGCTCGCCGGAGATCACGTTCAGGGTGGCCTGGGCCACGATGTACTGCGCGAACGGCGTCATCACGATCGGCCAGCCCAGGTCCTCGCGGACCTGCACCGACTCTTCGATCACCGCGTCGAACAGTTCCGGGCGGCGGATCTCAGTCAGCTGGCGCCGGGTGGTGGACTGCACGCCGCCGGGGATGGTGTGCCGGTAGTAGGCCTCGTCGTATTCGTTGGGCGTGCCGACCGGCAGCTTCTTGATTTTTGCCTGCCGCTGCAGGTAGGCCGAGGCACGTGCCATCGCCTCCAGGTCAACGTCAACGCTGTGGCCGCGGGCGCGGAGGTTGCGCACTAGCTGCTGGGCTTCGGGGTGCGACGCCCCGTTGGCCAGCGGCGGCAGCGCGCAGTGGATGGTGTGGATGCCCAGATCGGCCGCATCCAGCACGGTCAGCGGCGAAAGGCCGGTGGTGGAATGCGAGTGGATCTCGTCGAACTTCTTCTGCCGCAGGCTGGACTGCATCAGCGGCACCAGCGTCTTGACCCGGTCCGGGGTCAGCAGGCCGGCGGGGTCCTTCAGGTACAGGCCGTCGATGGCCGGGCAGTCTTCCAGCTCGGCGGCCTTGGCCACGAAGTAGTCGTCGGTATGCACGGGGCTGGTGGTGTAGCAGATGCCGCCGATGACTTCCTCGAAGCCCACCCGCTTGGCCATTTCGGCGGTGCGCTTGGCCCCTTCCATGTCATGCATCGGGTCGATGACCCAGAGCCTGCTGACGCCGTTGCGGGCCAACAGGCTGAACGCCAGTTCGAACACGGCGTCGGGCGTGCGGTGGAAGGTGATGAAGCGCTTGCCGGTGGTCAAAAACCCCAGCCGCGTGTTGGGCGTCCGGTCCCGGGCGGCGCGCAGCCGCTCCCACGGATCCTCGCGGTGGTAGCGCACGGCGGTGGCCATCAGGGTGCTGGACACCAGCTCCAGTGCGCGGTAGCCCACCTGGTCCAGATCCGGCGTGACGCCTTCGACCATGCGGGTGGTGACGCCGGTGGCGCCCCAGATGCTCTGGTTGCCGTCCCGCAGCGATACGTCCACCAGGTTGATGTCCGCCATCAGTGCACCTCCTGTGCCATGAGGTTGTCGAGGTAGCCGTTGAGCCAGTGTGTGGTGACCGAGTTGGTCTGGTAATCCGCGTGGGCCAGGATGCGCCGCAGCAGCGGCAGCGACGTGGTCACGCCGGCGATCTCGAAAGCCGCCAGCGCGCCTTCCATCCGCTTGATGGCTGCCGTGCGGTCCGGGGCCCAGGCGATCTGCTTGCCCATCAGCGCGTCGTAGAACGGCGGGAAGCGGTAGCCCTCATAGATGTGGGTATCCAGCCGCAGGCCGCCGGCCGCCGAGGGCCGCCAGCGGGTCACGGTTCCCGGCGAGGGGCGCAGATCCTGCTCCGGGTCCTGGGCGGTGATCCGGCATTCGATGGCGTGGCCGGTCAGGGAGATGTCCGCCTGCGTAAAGGACAGCGGCTCGCCGAGCGTGACCAGCAGTTGCTCACGCACCAGATCCACGCCGGTGACGGCTTCGGTGACGGGGTGCTCCACCTGCAGGCGGGGATTCACTTCCAGGAACGCCAACTCGTCCCGGTCGACGTCGTAGAGGAACTCCACCGTGCCCAGGCCCACGTAGTCCAGCGCCTCCGCGATCTTCAGGGCGCTGGCGTGCAGCAGCGCCCGGGTGGAGTCGGGCAACGCCGCGCAGGGCGCCTCCTCCACCACTTTTTGGTAGCGGTACTGCACCGAACATTCGCGCTCGCCCAGGTGCACCCGGTGCCCGTGGCGGTCGCCGATGATCTGGACCTCCACATGCTTGGCGTCGGTGACAAAGCGCTCCAGGAAGACGGTGCCGTCGCCGAAGGACGACTCCGCCTCCGCGGAGGCAACCTGCCAGGCCTCGGCCAGCTCGGCAGCGGACTTCACAAGCTTCATCCCGCGTCCGCCGCCGCCGTGCGCCGCCTTGATCAGCACCGGATAGCCGATGCTTTCGGCGAGTTCCTGGACCTGTTCCGCCGTTTGCGCGGTGCCGCCGGCCGAGACGGGAACACCTACGGATTCGGCCAGATGACGGGCGGTCAGTTTGTCGCCGAGAGCGCGCAGTGCCTCCGGCGACGGTCCCACAAAAACCAGCCCGTTTTCGGCGCACAGTTCGGCGAAGGCCGGCCGTTCGGACAGGAAGCCGTAGCCCGGATGGACCGCGGTGCAGCCGGTGGAAACCGCGGCCTGCACCACGGCGGCCATGTTCAGGTAGCTGTCGCCTGGACGCGGTCCGCCCAGTACCAGCACGCGTCCGGCCCGCTTGGTTGCCAGAGTGTCCTTGTCCGCGGTGGAAATGCCGAGCACGGTCTCAAAGCCGAGCCGGTCGCAGGCTTCGATGATGCGGACCGCGATTTCGCCTCGGTTGGCGACGAAGACGCGGTGGTTCATGACGCGGCTCGGATGGCGAACAGCGGCTGCTCGAACTCGACCAGCTCGCCGTCTTGGACGAACACCGCGGCGATTTCACCTTCGGCGCCGGCGGCTACCGAGTTCATCAGCTTCATGACCTCCACGATGCACAGCACCGAATCCGCCGCGACAGTGTCACCGACCCTGACGAAGGCGGGTTCGCCGGGCTTGGGGGCACCGTAGAACGTGCCGAGCATGGGTGCCGTGACCAGGGTGTGGCCAGCCGGCAGGTTGTCCGGGCTGATCCCGTGGCGCTGGCCGTTTGATCCGGCGGCCGAAGCCGGTGCGACCGGAGCCGGTGCGTGCGGAGCCGGGGCCGGAGCGGCAGCTGCCGCTGGCGCTCCGGCGGGGGCTGCAGGAGCCGGGCTGATGGCCGCCGCTGCCTGGCCGTTTATCTGGCCCGCGGGCTCCGGAAAGTATCCGCCGCGCCGCACATGGACGCGCAGGCTGCCCTGCTCGTAGAGGAACTCCGTGAATTCGGTTTTGTCGAGCTGCTCGATGATCGCAGCGAGTTCTTCCAGGTCAACGTCCATGAATCCCGTGTGTCCTTTGTCCTTGCTCGCGGGATTTGAGCGTCCCGTGATGTGTGGTGGATCACTTTCCAGCCTAGGCGCGATGCTGTTTGGCGCAATGGCTTGAAGAGGGATTCCGTCCTGCGCAACTTCGACGTGGACGGCTGCACCGAGGGCTGGGCGATCAAGGCTTCGCCGGCGGCCGAAGAAGCTAGGTTGCCGACCTGTCAGCCGATGTTTCCATCACGATGGTCCCCGCGGCGCCGTCCACGGAGAGGATGTCGCCGGTCTTGATGCGGGTGGTCGCGTCGGGGACTCCCACGACGGCGGGTATGCCGTATTCGCGGGCGACGACGGCTCCGTGGGATATGGGTCCGCCCATTTCCATCACCAGTGCCCCGGCGGTCATGAACAGGGGTGTCCATCCCGGGTCGGTCGACGGGGCAACGAGGATCTCGCCGGGTTCCAGCTGAGCGCTGGCCGGGTCAAGGACGACCCTGGCTTTGCCTGTCACGGTGCCGGCGGAGGCCGGCGCCCCTGCCAGGGTGCCGGGGCGCAGCTGCCCGTCCGCCGGCGATGCGGCGCGGGTTTGCGCAGCCATCGCGGCTTCGGCGTCGGTGCCGTCGGACAGCAGCAGCCGGGGGATGTGCCTGCGCCGCATTTCACGCTGATAGTTTCGGCGCCGTTCGGCGACCGGTCCGCGCAGGTCCGCGCCGCGCAGGCCCACGCGGGCTTCGGCGAAGTCGAGGAAGAAGATATCGTCGGGTGCCGTGATGCGGCCGGCGTCGGCTAGTTCCTCGCCCACCAGTCGAAGCTGCCGGCGGAGGGCGGCGAAGGTGGCGATGAGTCGGAACTTGGGGGACTCGCGCATGCCGGCGGTTGCTCGTGCGCGTCGCAGGCCGTGGGCCACGATTCTTCCGCGCAGCCTGGACTTGCCGCGGGCCCGTGCGGCCAGCTCGGCCGCCTTGGCTTCGGCCGTTTCCGCGGCCCGCTTGAAGACACGGTCCGGCGCGAGCTCCGGGTCCGTGAGTTTCAAATAGTTGGCCAGCACGTTGATGATGTGGGCCGGGTCCTCGGACCATCGGGGGACGCCGAGGTCGATCTCGGCCACGGAGCGGTGACCATAAGTGGCGAGGAACGCGCGCAGCTCTCGCTGGCAGACGGCGGGCAGCGCGCCCTCCAGGTAGCGGCGTGCCAATAACTGGGGGTCTTCCTCGGTGAGTGTGCGCACCGACTGAGGGTCGTCGCGGATCACTCTGGCGGTGCGCCAGAGGTCCAGATCCATCTCCGTGGTGACATTGTGCGGTAGGCCGCGCAGGACCGTCTGCAGGTCGCCGGGCTGCACCAGCCGGCCCAGCGCCAAACGGGCCAGACCCAGCCAGATGTATCCGGCCGCGGGCGAGGGCAATTCGCGGATCAGGACGGAGGTGATGTCCTTGGCCAGGACGCGCTCCACGAAGTCCAGGCGCCGGGCACTGGAGGCTGGCTCCGGCAGCTCCAGCATCCGTTCGAATTCGCGGCGCGACGCCCCGGCCCGTTCCATCGCTGCGGTGGGGTTGGCCATCGCACGCAGGACGTGCGGAAGCATGCGCAGTTGGGGAAAGGCGCGGAAGGTTGTTTTCAGCGACGCCAGCCGGGACTCCTTGATCAGTGAGAACCGGGGGTCGGCCGCCACGTGCCGCAACACGTCCACGGACCTGGCATCAGCCGCTTTCATCAGGCGCAATATGCCGCTGCGGCCGCCCTTGCTGCGCAAGAGCGGGGTGACGTCGAGATAAATGCGCATCCCGACTTGGGCAAACCGGTAGACAGCCTCGCCGTCGCTTGTCCACGCGGTCCTGTTGCCGCCGGCCATGAGATCGACGGATGCCATCCCCATTGGCGTCACTGGCCGGGTCAGGCCTTGCAGCAGGCTGGCGCACAGGTAGACGCGGGCACCGTCGTCGCGGCCGTAGGGCTCGGGCAGCGGATACAGCGTGGTGATCGGGCGGGATTGCACCACCCAGATCTCGCCGTCCGCTTCAATGGCCCACTCCAGATCCTGCGGCCCGCCATAGAGTTTCTCCGCGCGGGCGCCGAGCCTGGCCAGAGCGTGGACTTGCTCGTCGGTCAGGGATGCCTGCCGCAGACCGTCCGGCAGCTGCAGACGCCGGGTGCCGCCGCCGGGGGTGGCCCGGATTTCGATGCGTTTGTCCCCCAGCCTGCGCTCGAGGATGTCACCGGTAGCGGCATCGACCCTGTACTGGTCCGGGTTCACGGCCCCGCTGACCAGTGCCTCGCCGAGGCCGGGCGCAGCGTTGACCACGGTCTCTTGGCGCCGGCCGGTCAGCGGGTTGGCCGTGAACAACACCCCGGACACGGCGGCATCGACCATTTTCTGGACGACGACGGCGATGCCCACAGCGTGCTGGGCAATCCCGTGGTCCGTGCGGTAGGCCACGGCCCGTTCCGTCCACAAGGAAGCCCAGCACCGGCGCACGGCGGTCAGGAGCGCATCCGGGCCGATGACATTGAGATAGGTGTCCAGCTGGCCGGCGAAGCTGGCTTCGGGGAGGTCCTCTGCTGTGGAGGAGGACCGCACAGCAACCGGAGTGTCCTCGCCCAGCCGGGCGTAGGCGGCAAGAACGGCTTCGGCGATGCCGTCGGGCAGGGGAGTGGCTTCGAGGCTGGTGCGCATCCGCTCCGCGAGCCCGGCCAGGTCCGGTTCTTCCTCCGCGGCCGCGGCCGGTCCGGCGTCCGCGCCCGGCCCGGCCGAAGATGCCCGCAGGGCGTCGAGCACCGGGTCCAGCCCTGCGGCGGCCGCTGCCTGCCGGTAGGCCGCCGTGCTGACACAGAAGCCGTCCGGGACGGGGAATCCAGCCGCCAGGAGCACACCGAGGTTGGCAGCCTTGCCCCCGACATCCGGCAACATGCCCGCATCCGCGTGGGCCAGATCGACGACGACGCCCCCTGGAGGTGGTGCCGGCTGCTCAGCGCTATCCATCATTGCCCCCATCACCGGACGGGCGGAGATTGTTCCTGCGACTCTAAGGCCAGCCCCGGCAAGATTCAACAGACGGTGCAGGACCTTTGACTAGGGGCGACGTCGAGGCTGCTGGGAGTCTTTGCACGGCCGCCGGAAGCGGAAGTGCTCAGCTGTGCTCCAGCACCCGATGGACCCGCCGCACCGTGTCGTCGATGTCCTCCGGCCGCACCACCACGCCCAGATCAATGACGTCGCCCAGCACGGCGCCCTGGATGATTCGCTTCAGCGGGATCTCCAACCGCTTGCCGGTTGGATTGCGCGGAATGCTGGGCACGAACACGATGTAGTCCGGGACGTGCCGGGGCGAGAGCTCGGCCCGCAGCGTGTTGCGGATGGTCGCCTCCAGCTGGGCATGGTCGGCGTTCGCGGCCGCCTCCACCAGCAGCACCAGCTTGCCCATGCCGCTGCCGCCTTCGAAGTGCAGGACCATGCTGTCCGCCACGTTCGGCAGCCCGTCGAGCACGGCGTAGAACTCGGCCGTGCCCAGGCGTACTCCGCCGCGGTTCAGCGTGGCATCGGAGCGTCCGGTGATGATCCAGCTGTTGCGTTCGGTCTGGATCAGCCAGTCGCCGTGCCGCCAGACCCCTTCGTAGGCTCCGAAGTAGCTGTTGCGGTAGCGTTCAAAATTCTCGTCGCCCCAGAAGAACACGGGCATGGAGGGCATTGGCTGGGTGGCCACCAGTTCCCCGGCGGCGCCGCGGATCGGCCGGCCCTCGGGATCCCACGACTCCACTGACACCCCGAGCGGCCGGCAGGACATTTCACCTGCGTAGACGGCCGTGAGCGGGCTGGCGCCGATGAAGGCAGCGCAGATGTCGGTCCCCCCGGAGGTCGGAGCCAGCAGCAGGTCCGGATTGACCGACGTGTAAACCCAGCCCGCCACATCGGCGGCCAGCGGAGAGCCGGAGCACTGGATCTCCCTGAGCCTGCTGAGGTCCCATTTCTTGGCCGGATCAAGGCCGGCGTGCGCGCAGGCGGCCAGATAGGCAGCCCCGGTGCCCAGATATGTGGCCTCGGTGTGGGCGAGGATGGCCCACTGCGACCAATCGCCGTCTAGCCCGGGCCAGTTGGGGTCTCCGTCCTCCAGCACTAAGGCGGCTCCCATCAGGAGGGTGGAAACACTCAACGTCCAGACCATCCAGCCGGTCGTGGTGAACCAGAAGGCAGTGTCGGCCTCGCTCATGTCAAAGTGCAGCCCCATCGCCTTGTAATGCTCCAGGAGCAGGCCGCCGTGGGAATGAACAATGGCTTTGGGCTTGCCCGTGGTGCCGGAAGAGAACAGCACGGTGAGCGGGTGGTCGAACGGGACCGGCTCACAGTGGACCTCACCGGCGTCGCGCGTGAAGTCGGCGTAGAGTTCGGCGCCGGCAGGTGCCTCGGCGTCGTCATTCAGGTAGGGTAGCAGGACCGTTGCCGTGCCGGGCAAAAATTCGCGGATCCTGGCCAGGTCATCCGCGCGGGAGAGTTCCCGCTTGCCCCAGCGGTAGCCGTCGATGGCCAGGATTAGCGCGGGCTCCAGTTGGGTGATCCGGTCCAGTACGGACTTCGGACCCATTTCCGGCGGCACCGAGCACCAGATGGCGCCCAGCGCCGTCGTCGCCAAATAGGCGGCCAAGGTCTGCGGGATGTTGGGCAGGTAGCCGGCCACCCGGTCGCCGGGTTTGATCCCGTGGCGGAGGAGGCCCTGCTGGATCCTGCCGATTTCCTCCAGCAGCCGGCCCCCGGTCCAGTCGATGCTGCCGTTGGTCTGGCTTCGGGACTTGACCATGATGTGGTCCGCGCGCCGGCGGAGCGACCGGACGATGTGCTCGGTGTAGTTCAGGGTGGCTCCGGGGAACCAGCGGGCTCCCGGCATGGTGCGCTCGGCGAGGACGGCGGTGTAGGGGGAGTGGGAGATGACGTCGAAGTGGTCCCAGACCTCGCCCCAGAAATCTTCCAGATGGTCGACCGACCACTGCCAGGCTTCCTCGTAGTCGGCAAACGTGCGCCCGTACTTCTGCTCGATACCCAGCAGGAAGCGTCCCATCCGGGAGGACGGCCACTGCTCCTTCCCGGGGGCCGGCAGCAGCAGGGAGCCTTGTTCAACGGGGGGCATGGAATGTCCTTACGTGACTGGAACTAATGAGGGCACGGAAGCCCGTCCTGTGACTCTAATCACTCGGGGCAGCGGCTGGCCACGGCCTGGCCCGACATTCCGCCAAGAGGAATTGGGGTTCCGGGTGCCCCAGTGAACGGCAAATTGATGTGCTGCGCGCGGCCGTCCATTCCGCCTACAGGAATGTCCCGCCAAACCGTTTGTGGCGTGGCCGGCTCTGACTACAGTCGTTCCAGTCGTGTGAGACAGCTCACCATTGATGATCAAGAGGGTGTTGTGAAAAAACTGCTCGGAACAATGGCCGCATCCGGCCTGGCCGTGGCCCTGCTCGCGGGATGTGGAGGCGGCAGCGTCTCAGGAGCTTCTGAGACGACCGCCGGTGCCGATACCGATCTGCGGAAGGTTTCGGTCGGCGCCATTCCGATCGCGCCGTCGGCCGCCCTGCAGTTGGGCATTGACAAGGGGTTGTTTGCCAAGCACGGCATCGAGATTGAGATGCAGTCCGGTCAGGGCGGGGCATCCATGCTGCCGGCCGTCTCGACGGGAACCATGAACGTGGCCATCGGCAACCCTGTCTCCACGATGCTGGCCCAGTCGAAGGGGCTGGACCTGAAGATCATCTCCGGGTACTCCCATTCGTTGGCCACCGGGGACGACATCACCGGCGTCGTGGCGCTCAAGGATTCCGTCATCGAGACGGTCGCAGATCTCGAAGGCAAGAAGGTTTCGGTCAATACCGTTGCAGGCCAGGGCGACATCACCATTATGGAAGCGATGGCCAAGGCCGGTGCGGACCCCGCCTCGGTGGAGTTCACCGAGATCGCCTTCCCCGATGCGCCGGCGCAACTGGAGAAGGGGAACGCCGACGCCGTCTGGCTGGCCCAGCCGTTCCTGAGCCAGGCCCTTGAGGCGGGACACCACCTGGTCACCTACAACTACCAGGAGACCATCCCGGGCCAGCCCACCCTCGTCGCGTTCGCGAGCGGCAAGTGGGCCGAGGAGAACCCTGAACTGGTGACCGACTTCAAGGCAGCGCTCGCCGAGGTTGCCGACTACGCAGAATCCCATCAGGACGAAATCCGCGCCCTACTGCCGACCTTCCTCAAGATGGATCCGGAACTCGCCGACGGGCTGCTCCTCGAGTCGCATTCCGGCGAGATCGACCGCGACTCGCTGGAGAAGATCAGCGAACTCATGGTCAAGTACAAAGTCGTCGAGAAGCCGGTCGATCTGGACCAGGTCATCCTGGACTAAACCGCGCCGCAAATCCCCGACGGCGGGGCGCACCGAAGAGGTGTGCCCCGCCGTCGTCGTTGTTGCTACCGGGGGGAGCCGTCCGCTTCGGCACTCAGGCGTGACGGCGTCAGCGGACGATTTTGAAGTTGAACGCCGGCGTTCCGAGCGCACTGTAGAGGCGGAGCCAGACGGGCATGAGCATTTCGGTTCCGCGGGCGGTGGTGATGTCGCCGAGGTCGATGACGTCCTGGTGGCCGAAGTCCTTGAGGATCTCGGTGACGGTGGTCTTGGCAGCGGGGTCGTTGCCGGAAACGAAGACCGTGCCGGACTCGGGGAGCCGGGCCGGATAGGCCTGGAGCTCGGCGGTGAGCGTGTTGAGAGCCTTCACGACGCGCGCGGTGGGAAAGGCCCGCTGGATCTGCTCGCCGAGGGAATCGGTGTCCTTGACCAAGAGGGTCGGGGGCATCCCGTTGCTGAAGTCCAAGGGGTTGGCGATGTCCAGCAGGACCTTGCCGTCCAGGTTTTCGGCTCCGGCCTGGGCCAGGGCGTCCAGGGAGGCGCTGCCGTTGGTTGCGTTGACGATCAGTTCGGCGCCGGCCGCGGCGTCGGCGAATCTTGCCACCTCGATGCCCGGATTGTCGGCGGCCCAGGCGGCCAAGGGCGGGGTGCCCATGGCATCGGCCGCGGTCCGGGACAGCGTAGTTTCGGGATCGCGGGTTCCGATGGTGACCGTGTGGCCGAGTTCGGCAAGGCGCGCTGCGATGGTTTGGCCGACCCTGCCGGTTCCGAAGACTGCTGCTTTCATGATGTTCTCCTGTTGAGTTTCCGACTTCCCGATCGAAGCGCCCCCTTCACCAACTGTGCTCCTCCCACGGGAGACGGGCCAGCGCGGACTGGGAAGTCGCGGAGTTTTACCCGCACGGGCCGTGGGCGCACCCCGTCACCCCCGCCACGAGAGCTTGCTCACATATCTATGGCGTGTGGCACAGGCAAGGGCGGCGTAGGTCATATAGTTGATGGCTCAACGAACCTACCGGACGTTCAGTTACAAAGGTGGGCCGCTCGCAGCGGCCGCGCCGGCAACAAGTTAGGCCCCGCTATGGATATCAAAGCCCGCATCGAGGCGGCTCCCATGAAGCGCACGCAGGTTGGCGTCATCGCCATCTGCATGGCGCTCTACATGATCGACGGTTTCGACGTCCTGGTGATGGCGTTCAGCGCCAACGCTGTGATGGAGGACTGGGGCCTGAGCGCCAGCCAGCTGGGCGTGCTGCTGAGTTCCGCGCTGGTCGGCATGGCGATCGGATCCATCTTCGTGTCTAGTGTGGCGGACGTGATTGGCCGGCAGAAGACGCTGGTGATCGGCGCGTCCATCGTCGCGGTGGGCATGCTGGTCTCCGCCTTCGCGCCCGGCTACGGCGTGCTGGTGGTGCTGCGCTTCATCACCGGCCTGGCCGTTGGCACCCTGCAGGCGACCGCCAACGTCCTGGCGTCCGAGTTCTCCAACGCCAAGCGGCGCTCCACTGCACTGGCGCTGGTCAGCATCGGCCAGCCGATCGGCGGTGTGCTCGGCGGCATGGCCACCGGCGTCCTGATCACCGCGTTCGGCTGGCGCTCCGCCTTCCTCTTCGGTGCCGCCATCACCGTGGTCATGATCCCGTTCATCTGGAAGGCCGTCCCCGAGTCGGTCGACTTCCTGCTGGTGCGCCGCCCGGAGAATGCCCTGCAGCGCATCAACAAGGTGCTGCGCCGGATTGACCAGCCGGTGGTCGCTGATCTGCCCGCGCTGCCCGAGGCCCCGGCCAAGAAGAAGTCCCGCTTTGCGGACGTGCTGACCGGCGTCAACGCCCGCCGCACCATCCTGATCTCGCTGGCGTACTTCATCCTGATGGCCAGCTTCTACTTCGCCAACTCCTGGACTCCCAAGCTGGTCACCGCCAGCGGCTTCAGCCAGCAGGATGGCATCACCGCCGGCGTGCTCTTCAGCGTCGGCGCGATCATCGGCGCCGTTGTGCTGGGTGCCTTCGGTGCCCGCTTCCCGATGCGCAAGGTCCTCGCCGTGTTCTTTGTGATCGGCGGCCTGACCTTCGGCGCGTTCTCGCTCTCCACCGGATCGCTGGCCGGCGCACTGTTCGCCGCCGCGCTGGTCGGCTTCGGCTCCAACGCCCCGATCGCCGGCATGCTGGCCATCAGCCCCACCTACTACACCTCCGAGGTGCGCGGCACCGCGCTGGGCCTAGTTATCGGCATGGGCCGTGTCGGCGCGATCGCCTCGCCGATCATCGCCGGCGCGCTGATGGACGGTGGCTGGCAGCCCACCGACCTGTACTTCCTGTTCATCATCCCGATGCTGATCGGCGCCGTGGTGATCTCGATGCTGGGCAAGCCGGTGCTGGCATCGGTCGCTCCGAAGGCCGAGGCGGCCCGCGAGCAGGAGTCGGCCGGCAAGCTCTAGTCACCGCCAGTCCCCTCAAGCACCCCACAACGACGGCGGGGCTCGGCATAGTGCCGAGCCCCGCCGTCGTGGTTCCACACTCCTGCGGCCCGCTGCCACGCCCCGGGCCTCCTCCCGACGAGCCGAAGCATTCCGCTCGGAAGAAGCACCTCCGTGTATGTTCCCTCACCTGCATACGAGATGTTTGGTGCCGGCCAACCCTTGCCAACCCTGACCCGTTTCGGGATGATGCCTAGGCGCGGTGCTTTTGCGCCTAAGCCGAAAGGGACGCCGATGCTGCTGGCATTTGGCTGGGGCCTGCTAGCTGGCTCCTCATACTTTCTGGGCGGATTGCTTGCCCTGCGGTGGCGGATCAACAGTGTGCTGCTCGGTGTCCTGACGGGTCTCGGCGCCGGCGCCCTGTTATCGGCAGTCTCCTACAAACTGATCGACGAGGCCGGCCGGCTGGCCGGCGGGAGCGGTTTCGTCGGAGCTGGGCTGATCGGCGGGGCTGTGGCAACGTCCTGGGTTGTGACCGGGGCCCAACGGGGCGTGCCGCTGTCCGCACCCCCTCTGCACGAGCCCCGTTTTCTCGTGATCGGGCTGTCCGTGGTCGCCGAATCCATCGTCATTGCCGGTGGACTGGTCAGCGGTTACGGCCTCAGTGCCGCCGTGCTTGCCGCGGTCTTCCTCTGCGGCGTTCCCGAGGCCATGGCCGACACCGGACCGTTGCGCAAATACGGCCTGACCTCCCGCCATGTGATGTCCGCCTGGCTGGCGATGACGTTGCTGTGCGGAGTATCCGTGGCAGCGTTTACGTTGTTCCTCGGGCTTGTTCCTCCCGAAGCGGTTGCTTTCGTGCTCGCCTTCGCCGGCGGCGGTGTCCTCACGAACGTGACGGTCCGCATGGTGCCGGAGGGGATCCGGGACGCCGGCGCCGCGACGGGCATCGCCATCGCTGTAGGTTTCGGCCTCTCGTTCAGCCTCGTGGAGATTCTCGGCAAGCACTGAGACGGCGGCGGTGCGGAGGGGTGGTGCGACGCCGCGGCGGGGGAGCAGACTAGAACCAGCCAGCATCCACGACTTACACCGGAGGCCGCCATGTGCCGGAATATCCGCCAGCTCCACAATTTCGAACCCGCAGCGTCGAACGCCGAAATCGAGGCCGCCGCCCTGCAGTACGTCCGCAAGGTCAGCGGCAGCAACAAGCCGTCGAAGGCCAATGAGGAAGCGTTCAACCAGGCGGTGCACGAAATCGCGCACATCACCGCGCACCTGCTCGACGATCTCGTGACGGCGGCACCGCCGAAGAACCGCGAGGAAGAAGCGGCCAAGGCCCGTGCCCGCGCGGCCGTGCGCTACGGGACGGCCGTCTAGCCCGGACTTTAGAGTGTGTAAGGGGCCTTGGTGAAGACGTTGTCCCCGATGACCTGCCTGCGCTTGTCGAACTTGGCGGTGAGTTCACGGCTTTCAACGAATTCCTTGCTGACGTTGACCAAGAGGTGCCGGTCGCCCAGGTCCACCACGTAGTAGCCGGAGAGATCGCGCAGCGAGTCTGCCGCGTTGAGCGTGCCCGGCTGGACAACAAAGTCGACGATCGCTTCCCAGATGGTGAGTTTCCTGCGCCGGGTCAGCGGGCAGATGACGTCGGCGTTCGGGTATTTGGCGCGCACAGCGGCATCGAACTTGCCCCGTTCCTTGCCCGACTTCTTGTACTGGCCAATGTCGATCGGTTCGCGGATGATCTGCGCGGAGAACCCGGGGGCATCGCTCAGCAGGTAGTCAACGCTGACATCGAACAGGGTGGCGAGCGCCTTGAGATTCGCGATGTCAGGGATGCCCTTGTTGTTCTCCCATTTGGTGATCGCCTGGCGGGAGACACACACCTTCTGCGCGAGCTCATCCTGGGAGAGCCCGGCCTTCTTCCGGGCGGCCTTGAGTTTTTCTCCGAGCGTCATCGATGTCTCCGTTGCGGTTGGACCAGTGGTGTTTTCTCAACAGTAGCCAGCGGTCAGGCCGGACAGCCTCACCATCGGCTCCGCACAGCGCTACGCTTCGTGGCAAGTGACCCCGGGGGCGGTGCCAGGCTGCGTAGCGGGTGTATCCGCAGGTCAGCGGGGGTAAAGGCAGGGTGTCGGGGGTGGCAGGCGCCGCGGACCGGCTAGCGCCCGAAGCGGCGCAGCCGCAGCGAGTTGGCCACCACCAGTACGGAACTGGCGGCCATCGCGGCGCCGGCGATCATCGGGTTGAGCAGGCCCAAGGCCGCCACCGGGATGCCCAGCGTGTTGTAGGCGAAGGCCCAGAACAGGTTGGACTTGATGGTGGAGAGCGTCTTGCGGCTCAGCTCGATGGACTGCACCACCTGGACAAGGTCGCTGCCCATTACGGTCAGGTCAGCGGCCTCGATGGCTACATCGGTCCCGGCGCCCATGGCGATGCCGAGGTCGGCCTGGGCCAGTGCGGCGGCGTCGTTCACGCCGTCGCCCACCATGGCCACGGTCTTGCCTTGGTCCTGCAGCCGTTTGATCGCGGCCACCTTACCCTCGGGGAGCACGTCGGCGAAGACGTCCTGCGGCGCGATGCCGACCTCGGCCGCCACCTCGGCTGCGACCGCGGCGTTGTCGCCGGTGAGCAGGATGGGGTGCAGCCCCAGTTCCTTGAACCGGGCGATGGCGGCCGCGGAGTGCTCTTTGACGGTGTCCTGGAGGTTGACGATGCCGGCGACCGCCCCGCCGACGGCGACCCACACCGCGGTTGATCCGGCCTGCTGCTGTTCCAGCAGGATGCGGAGGTGCTCGTCCGAGAGGACGATGCCGTTTTCGTGCATCCAGTTGTTGCGGCCCACCACCACGGTGCTGATGCGGCCGTCGGGTTCGGTGATGCTGCCGCGGACGCCGCCGCCAGCTGTGCTGTGGAAGTCGGCGAGGGCAGGCAGCGCGGCGTCGGCCTTGCCGGCCGAGGGGAAGCCGCCGCCGTCGACCGGTGTTGCGGTGCGCGCCGCCACGTCTCGGGCAGCCGTCACTATGGCCAGGGCGATCGGGTGCTCGGAGCCAGCCTCGACGGCGCCGGCCAGCAGCAGCACGTCGTCTTCGCTGCGGTCCGCCAGTGCCACCACGCTCTCGACCGCCTGCTGCCCGGTGGTCACGGTGCCGGTCTTGTCCAGCACGATGGTGTCCACGTGCCGGGTGTCCTCGAGGATCTGCGGGCCCTTGATGAGGATGCCCAGCTGCGACGCCCGGCCGGTTCCGGTGAGCAGGGCGGTAGGCGTGGCTAGCCCCAGCGCACACGGGCAGGCAATGACCAGCACCGTCACGGCGGCGGTAAACGCAGCTTGGAGATCGCCGGTGAAGACCATCCACAAGATGAAAGTGATGATGGCGATGACCAGCACGATCGGGACGAAGACCGAGCTGATCCGGTCCGCCAGCCTGGCGATCGGGGCCTTGCCGGCCTGCGCCTGGCTGACCAGCCGGCCCATTTGCGCCAGCGTGGTGTCCGAACCGACCCGGGTAGCGCGGACCAGCAGCCGGCCCGACGTGTTGATGGTGGCGCCGGTGACGGTGTCGTCCACATCCACTTCCACCGGCACGGATTCACCGGTGAGCAGGGAGGTATCGACGGCGGAATGGCCGTCCACCACATAGCCGTCGGTGGGGATTTTCTCGCCCGGCCGGACCACCATCATGTCGCCCGGGACCAGATCGGCGGCCGCTACCTTCACCTCGGTGCCGTCCCGCAGCACGGTGGCGTCCTTTGCGCCCAGATTCAGCAAGGACTTCAGCGCGTCGCCGGCCCTCTGCTTGGCATTGGCTTCCAGATACCGCCCCAGCAGCAGGAAGGTGACTACGACGACGGCCACCTCGAAGTACAGTGCGTGCGCGGCCATATTGCCGTTTACGTGTTCGGTCAGCATCGGATCCATGAACAGCTGCCAGGCGGAGAAGAAGAAGGCGGCCAGCACGCCAAGCGACACCAAGGTGTCCATGGTGGAGGCCAAATGCCGGGCGTTCACCGCCGCCGCGCGGTGGAACGGCCAGGCCGCCCAGAACACCACCGGGATGCTCAGGGCAAAGGCCACCCAGCCCCAGTGCGGGAACTGCGCGCCGGGAATCATCGAGATGATGAAGACCGGGATGGTCAGGATGGCGGCGGTCCACAGGCGCGGCCGCAGCTCGTCGGCGGTGCCGCCGTGCGCCATATGGTCTTCGTGGTCCGCGTGGCCGCTGTGCTCCGCGGCGTCGTCGCGGCCATGGTGGTCAGCTTCCGCGTCCCCGGCGCGGCCCGGTTCTGCAGGTCCGTGGTCCGACGCGTGGCCGGCATGCGGCTGCTGCTTCACCCGAGCCTTGTAGCCGGTGGCGTTCACCGTATCCAGCAGTTGCTGGTCCGTGACACCGTGCGGGACGTTGACCACGGCGGATTCCAGCGGCAGGTTCACGCTCGCCACTACGCCTTCGATCCTGCCGAGTTTGCGCTCCACGCGGTTCACACAGGAGGCGCAGGTCATGCCTTCGATCGCCAGTTCTACCGTCCGGGCCGGAGCCTGCTGGCCGACTACGGGGTCCTGGGCAGCGGGATGGGAGGCCATCAGCTGGTCATCTCGATTCTGGGTTTGCCGCGGGTGGTTGCGGCGCATCAGGTGCTGGGCAAAATAAGGTGACGGGCGGCGGCGGGAGGCACCGCCGTCGTCCGGGTTAAGCGATGTTTGCGACGACGGTGTACCCGGCTTCGGCGACCGCTTCGCCGACCTGCTCCGGGTCCAGTTGGGCTTCGGAGCTGACCGTGGCGGTGGAAATGCCGCCCTTGTTCAGCCGGATGCTGACGTCACGGACTCCGTCGAGGGCCTTGAGCTCTTCGGTCACGGCGTCCACGCAGTGGCTGCAGGTCATGCCGTCGATGCTGATGGTGGTGGTGCTCATAAAAATCTCCTGGGGTAGATGGTCGGGGAGCCGGGGTCAGCGCAGGAGCCGGCCGATGGCGTCCGAGGCTTCCTTGACCTTGTCCTGGACGATCCGCGGATCGTCGTTGAGTTCGGATTCCTTGGCGGCGCCGACCACGCAATGTCCAATGTGGTCTTCGAGCAGGCCGACGCTCACCGCATGCAGGGCCTTGTTGACTGCGGCCACCTGGGTGAGGATGTCAATGCAGTACTTGTCCTCTTCCACCATGCGGGCGATGCCGCGGACCTGGCCTTCGACGCGCTTCAGGCGGCGCAGATAGGCGTCCTTGTCCGAGGTATAGGCGTGGCCGATGTGCTCGTCGACGGCGGCAGGGCCGGTGACGCTGGGGTGGGAGGTGTGGTTCATGGCTTCCTCATTCCGGGGACTACACGATCAAGATATACCCCCTAGGGGTATGACGCAAGGGTCTGTGACGGAAACCATCGGGCATGGCGACGGCGGTGCACGACGACGCCTGCGGGGCTGCTTCCTGGCCGGCACGCCGAACCGCCCGGCGGGTGTGCCGGGCGGCTGCGGGGTTAGTGCTGTTGCGGCGTGCGCAGCGTCCGGTAGGCCAGCCACGCGGACGCGACCATCAGGGCGCCGGCCAGTCCGGCGGTGACGGTGACGCCGCTGTCGAAGGCGTGGAACGCAGAGTCGAGCAGCGCGGCGCCGGAGCGTTCCGGCAGCTGATCCGCCACCGTGATGGCGCCGCCCAGGGTCTCGCCGGCGGCGTGCTGCTGTTCGGCGGTCAAGCCGGATGGCAGCACGATGTTCTGTCGGTAGGCGCCGACCAGGATGCTGCCGAGCACGGCGGTGCCGAAGACGGAGCCGACTTCGTAGGCAGTCTCGGACACGGCGGAGGCCGCTCCCGCCTTGGCCGCCGGGACGCTGGAGAGGATGAGGTCATTCGAGAGCGTTTCGGAAGCGCCGACGCCCGCACCGAGCAGCGCGAACGCGGCCATCAGGGTCAGGGCCGACGCGTCCGGGGTGGAGGCCGCCAGCCAGTACGCCGACGCGGACAACAGCAGGGCCCCGGCCACCACCAGATGCGGGGCAATCCGGCGCACCAGCGGCACCGCCAAGAGTCCGGCGGCGATCGTCACCAACAGGCCCGGCAGCAGCACCAGGCCGGCCCGCAGCGGGCTCAGTCCGAGGACCAGCTGGAGATGCTGGGAGACGAAGTACAGGAAGCCCACCAGCGAGAACACGGCCAGGAGGTTCACCAGCACGGCGCCGGTGAACGGGCGGTAACGGAACAGCCGCACGTCCAGCATGGGATTCGATCGGTGCAGTTGGCGGCGGACAAACAGCCAGCCGGCAAGGATCCCGACGGCGGCGGACGCAGCGATGGCAGTCAAGTCCCCGCCGGCGGCCACCTGTTTGATGGCGAAGACCACCGGGAGCAGCGCGGCGACCGACAGCAGGATGCTGGGCGCGTCCACGGGTCCCGGCTCGGGGTCGCGCGACTCCGGCACGAACGCCGGAGTCAGCACCAGCATCGGCAGCAGCATGGGAACCGCCAGCAGGAACACCGAGCCCCACCAGAAGTGCTCCAGCAGCACGCCGCCCAGCAGCGGGCCGAGTGCGGCGCCGGCGGAGAAGCCTGCGGCCCAAATGGCAACGGCCAGACGCCGCTGGGTCCGGTCGGTAAAGATGTTCCGAAGTAGGGACAGGGTGGCCGGCATCAGCATGGCACCGAAGATGCCGAGGCCGGCGCGGGCAGCCACCAGCAGCTCAGCGCTCGGCGAGAACGCGGCCAGTGCGGAGAGCGCTGCGAAGCCGGCGGCGCCGATCATCAGCATCCTGCGCCGGCCGAAGCGGTCGCCCAGGCTGCCCATCGCCACCAGCAGGCCGGCGAGCACCAGTGGGTAGATGTCGATGATCCACAGGAGCGTAGTGCCGCTGGTGCTGAAGGCCAGCGAGATGGCCGGCACGGCAAAGCTCAGCACGGTGTTGTCGACGGCGACCAGCAGGACCGGCAGCATCAATACGGCCAGGGCGGTCCATTCCTTGCGGCCGGCGCGCTGGGTGACGGTAAGCATGGTGCATCTTTCCAGGACAGGTGTTTAGGTGATCCTTCAACTGTACCGTCTGGACGGTATACTCGCAAGGCGGCAGCGGAATGCCCGCGCAGCAGAAGGACCGCGTCCTAGGATGGTTGGATGGCCAGTGCGAAAGACCGGATCCTCGACAACTTCGAGGACATCCTGATCAAAGAAGGCGAACGAGCCGCCACCATGGATGCCGTTGCGGCGGCAGCCGGAGTGTCCAAGGGCGGGCTGCTCTACCACTTTCCCTCCAAGGAGGCGATGGTCGAGGGGCTCTGCAACCGGCTAGCGGAACTGTCGGCCGAGGATGCGGAGCGGATCAGCAGTGCGCCGGAGGGGGCGGCCCGCTACTACGTGCGTACCTCCAACTACGTCGACTCACCCTTGGACCGCGCCATTGTTGCCCTGGCCCGGCTGGTCCAGCAGGGCCACCCCGCCGCGGCCAACACGTTCGCGCAGATCCAGGAACTCTGGTTGGAGACGTTGGAGCTTGCCCTGGGTAGCCGGCCGGTGGCACAGGCCGTGAAGCTGATCGGTGACGGCCTGTACTTCAGTGCCACGTTCTTTTCGCCGGATGCGCAGCAGAACCAGATGGCCGACGGCGAGATGGAAGCCCTGCTGCAACAGGTTGATGCGTTGGTGGGGCGGGGCTGATCGGCCCCGTTTGGGCTTAGCTGGTCCGGTGCGAAATGATGAATCGTATAATCACGCACCGCACCGCACGATGAGAGGAACCCATGTCTACCCCTAACGGTTCCGGGGAACACCCCGAATCCGGCACCTCCGGACTGCCGCAGGCACCGCAGAGCGCCTACCCGTCCTACCCACAGCAGGGCCCAGGCCAGCAGGCGTACCCGCAGCAGTCCGCCCCGTACGGCTACCCGGGCCAGCCCGTTCCAGGACAGCCGGTTCCCGGCAAGACCATGGGAATCGTCGGCTTTGTCCTCTCGCTGCTCGGTCCGCTGACGGTGGCCGGCCTGATCGTCAGCATCATCGGCATGGTGCAGTCCAAGCGCGCCAACGCCAAGAACGGCTTCGCGCTGGCCGGCATCATCATCGGCGCGGTGGGGACCGTGCTGCTGATCCTGTTCACCATCATCACCATTGCGGGCATCGCCTACATGGTGGAGGTCTGTGGCGAACTCGGCCCGGGCACCCACTTCGAAGACGGCGTCACCTACACCTGCAGCTGACCTTTCCAGCCGCTTAACCAGGAGCCGGTGCGACCCCTTCTCGGGGACGCACCGGCTCTTGGCTTCATGACGGGCAACGCCTCGGACTCCGCTCGCCCGGCCACCCTCCACAGAGCAGGACTTTACGAGTTGCCGTGCGCGCCGTCGGGCTTGGAGGTCTTCTCATTGCGGGCCGCAATGACGTGGTCGTACCCAGCTTCAAACGTGGGGTACTGCAAGGTCCCCAGTACGGTGAGGAGCCGCGTGCCGCTCAGGACGGTCCCGCTGGCCACGTCAGGCTGGATCCGCGGGGGCGGTTGGAGTCCCAGCCGGTGCGCGATGTACGTGACGACCTCGCCCAGGGCTGCGGGAGCCTGGTCGACGGCGTGCAGGAGGGATGGCGGATTCTCGGCTGACAGCAGTGCCTGCAGGGTGCGGACCAGGTCGGTCTCGTGGATCCGGTTGGTGCGCTTCGCATACTGGACCGGGGTTCCCTCGATGACTTTCCGCAGGAGTATTTCCCGCCCAGGCCCGTAGATCCCTGCGGGCCTAAGGATATGCGCGTCGAAGAGCTCGGACGCGAGCAGCTCGCCGTCACGGAGTGTCCTGCCCCGCTCGGTCGCCGGGGCTGGCGCATCCGTTTCCGTGAGCGCCCGGTGGTCTGTTCTCCCTTCGAAGACCCGGGTGGAGGAGACAAACACTGTTCGCCGCGGCCTGCTCGGCAGCGCCGCGGCGAGGTTTCTGAGCGCGGTGAGGTAACCGTCCGACCGGTCCGCGCTCGCTTGGATATCGGGGGTGAGGGTGACAACCATTGCATCCACTCTCGGCAGTTCAAGCTGAAGCGGTTTCCCGAGGTCGACGGGCAGGGCGGAGAATGCGGCGGGGAGGGCGGCCGTGTTGCGGCGGAGCGCGAATACCTCCGCTCCAGTGGTCAAGAGGTGCTCACCCAGTCGGGTGCCGAGCTTCCCGCAACCGACGAGAAGGATCCGCTCAGGCGGTTCGTGCATGGTTCTCCCTGGGCCGGGGAGGTTCGACAATCCGCGTTCCTCCGCTTGTGGTCTTCGAGTTGCTGCTCCCCACCACACTAAAGCCGGTTGTCCTCCATGGCCCGATCATGGAGAAGCGAAAAGGGTGCGATAAGTACTTTCCAAATGGAATGTAGTTGTTGTAGCGTTTCTGGCAGTCCACATGGACGGACGCGCACCAGTCAAAGGAGACCGGCATGTCAACGAATCACTCTCAGGAATCCCGTCCCGCTTTGGAAGAGCAGTTACGGGCAGCGCAGACCGGCGGAATCGGCGGCGCGCGGCTCGCACGTTCGGCGGAAGTGGCCGGTGGCCGCTATGCCGCGGTGATGGCCACCTTGATAGGCCTCTACCTCTTGGTTGTCGTCTACGTATACCCGCAGAACATTCTCTTGCTGGACATCGCCGCCACTGCGGCCTTCTTGGTTGGGATGGTCGGCACTTGTGTCAGCTACTCCCGCCTTCGAAAGGCATCGGGTTTGGGCTGGAGTAAGCGGTACTCGACCGGCTTCGTGCTAAGTGCCCTGCTCTTTGGCCTAGGGGTGGTACTGCTGGAGTTGACGGACGTCCGCGACGCATGGCTGTGGATCCCCTATGCCGGAGCGACAGGGCTGCCGCTCCTGGCGGGAGTCTCCGATCGCCTGCACTGGGGCCCCCGAGCTATGAGCGGGGGGAAAACACTGTGATCAGGAGTGTCGGGGGCCATCCGAGGCCCGACGCAGGGCATACAACTGACAGCGGCACGCCACCCCATCCGCGGCTCCGGCTGGACGAATACCTGAGCCTCCCGGTCCGGCTGAGCATCGTCGCCGCCCTCGCACGCGTGGATGATGCGGAGTTCGCGGCAGTGCGCGAGGCTATTGAATCCAGCGACGCGATGCTGAGCAAACAGGCCGCAATCCTCGAACAGGCCGGGTACCTCAGCGTCAGGAAAGGCTACGTCGGAAAACGGCCCCGCACCTGGCTCAGCCTGACCGATGCGGGACGCGAGGCACTGCGTACGCATCTGGAAGCACTGCACGCACTGATCGCGGACCTGTAAGCGGCAGGCGTGGGCTGACGCGGCGGCGACCCCGGCAATGACAGGCAGGATGGGGAGCTGCGGCAGAACCGGCGCCGCCTGCTGGCTACTTTCGGCCAGGCAACAGTGTCCCCGCCGGTGGGTTCTCAGTAGACTGGAACCCATGACCGAGCAGGAACCGGACGGGTCCGAAACTGCTGCGGTTGACGGCGGCGGGGCGGGTCTTCACGCGGACGCGGCTGTCGTTTCCGCACCGGGAGGGGATGGTCAGGGCTCGAGCCTGGCCGATCCGGAAGCAGTCGATACCACCTTGCGCAGCCCTGCGCAGCGATACCGTACGTTCATGGGGATCCTGGTCAATACGGCCCTGGCCAACATCACCACCAGCTACCTGTGGTTCGCCCTGACGTTCTGGGTATATCTGCAGACGCGCAACGTGATCGCCACCGGTGTGATCGGCGGGGCGTACATGCTGTTGATAGCGCTGTCCAGCATCAGCTTCGGCACCTTCGTGGACCGCTACCGCAAGCTGGCGGTGATGCGCTTCGCGGCCGGATTCACCCTGGCGATGTTCCTCTTGTCCGGGGCCATGTTCCTGACGTCGGAGGCCTCGCTGGTGGACCTGACCCAGCCGTGGTTCTGGATCTTCTCGCTGATCATCCTGACCGGCGCGGTGGTGGAGAACATGCGCAACATCGCCTTGTCCACCACGGTCACCATCCTGATCGAGCCGGACCGGCGCGCCAATGCCAACGGTTTGGTGGGGATGGTGCAGGGGCTGATGTTCATTGTCACCTCGGTGCTCTCCGGCCTCTCGGTGGGGCTGCTCGGCATGGGCGGGACCATCGTGGTGGCGGTGGTGCTCACGGCGCTGGCCTTCGCACACATACTCACGCTGCGCATGCCCGAGGAGGTGCGCGCGGCCGCCACGGACGCGCACGGCGGATTCGACCTGCGCGGCTCGATTGCCGCCGTGCTGGCCATCACCGGCCTGTTCGCGCTGATCCTGTTCTCCACCTTCAACAATTTCATCGGCGGTGTTTACATGGCGCTGATGGATCCCTATGGCCTGGAACTGTTCCCCGTGGAGCTGTGGGGGACCTTCTTCGCGCTCGGCGCCACCGGGTTCATTGTGGGCGGGTGGCTGATCAGCAAGTTCGGGCTGGGGCGCAACCCGCTGCGCACCATGCTCATCGCGGTCATCGTGATGGGCGTCCTCGGGGCGGTGTTCACTCTGCGCGAGTGGGCCTGGCTCTACATCGCCGGGATCTGGCTGTATCTGGTCCTGGTGCCGTTCGTGGAGGCCGCCGAGCAGACGATCATCCAGCAGGTGGTGCCGCTGCAGCGGCAGGGACGGGTGTTCGGTTTCGCCATGGCCTTTGAGTCTGCGGCAGCGCCGATCACCGCGTTCCTGATCGCGCCGATCGCGCAGATCTGGATCATCCCGTACGCCCGCTCGGATGAAGGCGCCGCCCAGTTGGCCCCGTTGCTAGGTGAGGGCACATCGCGCGGCATCGCCCTGGTGTTCCTTGCGGCGGGGATCATCATGATCGTGGCCGCACTGCTGGCCTTCCTGACGCCCGTCTACCGCCGCGTCTCGGCGTCGTATGCGCGTTCGACGACAGATATGCCGGAGAATGCATAGATCATGAGGCCGCCGGCTGTGTCGGGTTGGTGGTGTACGGGTAGCGGGTTTCCGAGCCAGCGCCGGGGACCCCACCGGTTCAGCCGTGCGTCTCGTCTTCCACGATGGCCGTGGCGATGCTGTCCGAATCTTCCAGCGCAGCCAGGTAGCGTTCAGCGTCCAGCGCGGCGGAGCACCCGGTTCCCGCGGCGGTGATGGCCTGCCGGTAGCGGTGGTCCACCGCATCGCCGCAGGCAAAAACGCCGTGGATATTCGTGACGGTGGTCGGCGAATCCACCTTGATGTAGCCGGCATCGTCCAGTTCCACCTGGCCCTTGACCAGTTCGGTGCGCGGCAGATGCCCGATCGCCACGAACAACCCGGCCGCCGGCAGCTCGCGGGTGGCACCGGATACGGTGTCGGCCAGCGTCACGCCGGTGACCTTGCTGTCGCCGTGGATCGCGGTGATGGTGCTGTTCCACTCAAACCTGATCTTGGGGTTGTCCTTGGCCCGCTGGGCCATGATCTTGGAGGCGCGCAGCGTGTCCCGGCGGACGACGACGGTGACCGACTTCCCGAAACGGGTCAGGAACAGCGCTTCCTCCATCGCCGAATCACCGCCGCCGGCCACGAAGATGTCCTGATCGCGGAAGAAGAAGCCGTCGCAGGTGGCGCACCATGACACCCCGTGGCCGGAGAGCCGTTTCTCATCCGGCAGCCCGAGTTCCTTGTAGGCCGAGCCGGTAGCCAGGATGACCGCCGGCGCCTGATACTCGTCGCCGCCCAAAGTGGTCACGCTCTTCAGGTGGCCCGAGAGCTCAACGGAGGCAACGTCGTCGTACTCCACAGTTGCGCCGAATTTCTCCGCCTGCTTCTGGAGCAGCTCCATCAGCTCCGGCCCCTGCACGCCGTCCGGGAAGCCCGGGAAGTTCTCCACCTCCGTGGTGTTCATCAGCGCGCCGCCGGCGGTGACCGAGCCGGCCAGGACCCGCGGCGCCAGACCGGCCCGAGCGGCGTAGATGGCCGCGGTGTAACCGGCCGGACCGGAACCGACAATGATGAGCTTCTCGCTGTTCATCCTGAGCTCCTCCAGAGCGTGGACAGGGTTTACTGGGCGTCCGGATGCAGGGCCGGCTGCAGCTCGGACATCAATTGCTGGACGCGGTGCTTGATGTCATCCCGGACCGCGCGGACACCATCCGGCGACTGCCCGGCGGGGTCGTCCACGTCCCAGTCTTCGTAGCGCCGGCCCGGAATCACCGGGCAGTCGCCGCCGGAGCCCAAGGTCACCACCATCTGGGCGTTGTTGATGGACTCCACGGTCACTTCCGCCGGCTGCGCCGAGGACAGATCGATCCCGTCTTCCGCCATGGCATCAACCACGGCGGGGTCCAGCCTGGCAGCCGGCCGGATGCCGGCCGAGCGCGCGTTGAGGGCGCCGTCGGCCAGTTGGGTCAGGTAGGCGGCGGCCATTTGCGAGCGTCCGGCGTCGCGCACGGCCACGAACAGGACGGTGGGGCGGACGGCGCCCGTTGGTTCGGCAGTCATGGCGGCCCCTCGCGTCGATCGGCTCCCGGCCACCGCTGCCGGCGCCGGCTGCTTCCTTCACTGTGCCAGAAGTTCGGGCAGACCCATAGGGTGCGCCGGAGATAATGGCAGGCATGAGGTACAAAGCCGAGAAGCCCAGCGTCCTGTTCGTCTGCTCCAGCAACAGCGGGAAATCGCCGATGGCCGCGGGGCTGATGGAAGCCGCCGCGGCCGGCACGGTTGACGTCCGCTCCTGCGGCACGAAGCCGGGGGAGTCCGTCAACCCGGAATCCGCCGCGGCCTTGGCGGAACTGGGCATCGACATTTCCGGCCAGGTCCCAACGGCGGTGACCGAGGAAGCGCAGCGACGCGCCGACGTCGTGGTCATCTTGGGCAGCAACGCGCGGCTGGAGGAACTCCCCGGCACCCGGTACGAGCGCTGGGAAATCGAGGAACCGAGCCTGCGCGGGATCCACGGCGAGGAGCGGATGCGCCTGGTCCGCGACCAGATCGCCGCCAAGGTGCGCGGCCTGCAGCAGGAACTGACCGGCCCCTAGCCCGGGGTTCTTGGCGCGGCGATAGCGGAGGCGGCAGCCAACTCGCCGGCGCGGCGCCGGCGGATCTAGATGCCGGCGCCGGTGTCAGTGGCGGCGGTGTTTTCCCCCGCTGCACCTTGCAGCGCCTCCGGCGACATGTACATGATCTCCCAGACGTGGCCGTCCGGATCCGCCATAGCGCCCCCGTACATCCCTGGCATCTCCTCTTCCGTCGGCCGGTAGGCGGTGCCGCCGCCGGACTGCGCGTTGGCCAGGAAGCGGTCCACTTCCTCGTTCGATTCGGCGCTGAGGGCCACCAGTATTTCCTTGGCATCCGAGCCCAGATGCGGGGTGCCGTTGCGCAGGAACTTGCCGAAGTACTCCTCGGTCAACAGCATCACCGCGATGGTGCCGGAAATGGTCATGTAGGAGGCATCCGGGGAGGAGAAGTCCGGATTCTGCGTGAAGCCCAGACCCTTGTAGAAGTCGGTGGACTTCTTCAGGTCGCTGACGGGGAGGTTGATGAAAACCATGCGGTCCATGTGTGGTCCTTTTCAGAAGACGGCCGCCGTTGGCGTTGGCGGGCGGGTGATTGCGGACGAAGTCCACCTTGGCACTCCGGTGCGTTCCCGCCAATGGCTATCGGCGGAGGTATTTGGCCGCGGCACCGCCGGCGCCACGTCCTGTTCCGCCGGCGGTGCGGGCCACACGTCCCTTGTCCGCCGCGACCGGCCGACCTACGGTTGAAGTACCGGCGAGCAGAGGATGCGTGAGATGGCGGAATTGCGGATTGAACAGTGGTGGCTGAAACTGCCGACGGGGCACAAGCAGTGGTTCCGGGAGAACCTGCGCGCCGACGTGGTGGATCCGGATGCGGCCGCCGCGGTCTACGAGGCCGGCGGGCCGGACCTGAAGGAGGCCACGCTGCCGGAAGAGGACTGGGAGTTCATTGAGACCCAGTCGGAGTTCGTGGACTGATAACGACGACGGCGGTCCGCGGCTGACGGCGGATCGGCGCCGGTGCGGGTAAGTTGGTGTGAAACGGCCCACATGGCCGCTAGACGACGCGCTCGAAGGGGTGGCCCAATGGCCGGAATCATCATCGTAGGAGTAGACGGCAGCGAAACCGCCATGAAGGCGGCGCGCACGGCGGCGAAACTTGCCGCGTCCATGGGCGCCGAGCTCCGGGTGGTTACCGCCCATGAATCCGATACGACGGAAGTTGTGGAGATCGGCAACGACAAGTGGTTCATCCACGAGTCCGAGAAGGCCGAGAAGGTTGCCCGCGATGTGGCGACGGAGCTGGGCGCGGAAGGGCTGCGGACCAGTTTCACCGCGGTGCTCGGCAAGCCCCAGGACGCGCTGGTGGCCGAGGCCGAACGGGTCAACGCCCGCTTGATTGTGGTGGGCAACGTCGGGATGCAGGGGCTGGGTCGGGTGCTCGGCAGCGTGGCCAGCTCGGTGACGCACAAGGCGGCCTGCGACGTGTACATCGCCAAGACCGCCTAGCGGGCGCCGGGACGTGAGCGAGCTGCAGGTATCCGGCCGGGCGCAGGTTCCGCCGTTCCAGGTGATGAACATCCTGGACCGGGTGGCGCAGATGCGCGCCGCGGGCCGGGACGTGATTTCGCTGTGCGCCGGCGAGCCCTCGGGCGGCGCACCGCAGGCCGTCTCGGCGCAGGCCGCAAGGATCCACGCCTCCGGCCAGGCGCTGACCTACACCAGCGCGTTGGGCATCCGCGAACTGCGGACGGCGATCGCCGGGCACTACCGGCGCTGGTACGGGCTGGACGTGTCGCCGGAGGAAGTGGCCGTGACCACCGGGTCATCGGGCGGGTTCCTGCTGGCGTTCCTTTCCGCGTTCAACGCGGGGGACCGGGTGGCGTTGGCGCGGCCCGGATACCCGGCCTACCGGAACATCCTGCGCGCGCTCGGCTGCGAGGTGGTGGAGATCGACTGCGGGCCGGAGGTCCGCTACCAGCCCACGCCGGAACTGCTGGACACTGCGGCTGCCGCCCACGGGCCGCTCTCGGGGCTGGTGCTGGCCTCGCCCGCCAACCCCACCGGCACCATGGTGTCGCGCAGCGAACTGGCCGCCCTGACCGCCTGGTGCGCCGAGCACGGCGTTCGGCTGGTCAGCGACGAGATCTACCACGGCATTACCTACCCGGCCGACCCCTCGGCACCCGACGCCCGCGGAACTTGTGCCTGGGAACTGGACCGCACCGGCGTCGTTATTTCCTCTTTCTCCAAGTACTGGGGGATGACGGGATGGCGGCTGGGCTGGGCGCTGATGCCCGCCGACCTCGCCCCGGCCATCGAGGCGCTCGCCGGCAACGTTGCGCTGTGCCCGCCGGCGCCGGCCCAACTGGCGGCGCTGGCGGCGTTCAGCGAGGAATCCTACGAGCAGGCCGACGCCGCGGTGGCCGCCTTCGCCGAGGTGAGGGCCGTCCTGCTGCGGAACCTGGACCGGCTGCAGTGGGGAACGGCGGCACCGGCCGACGGCGCGTTCTATCTGTACGCGGACCTAGGGGACCAGCTGAGCGGCTTCGCGGATTCGGCCGACTACTGCCGGGCGCTGCTGGAGGAAGAGGGCGTGGCACTGGTGCCAGGCGCCGATTTCGACGCCGTCAACGGCACCCGCTCAGTCCGGCTGTCCTTCGCCGCCGGCGCGGAAGCAGTGGCCGCAGCCGTGGAACGGATCATCCGCTTCCAAACGAACCGCGCACCGCAGGGCTGACCTCCGGAAGGCGGTGCCCCGAGGGCACTGACCTCCGGAAGGCGGTGCCCCGAGGGCACTGACCTCCGGAGGGTCAGGCGGCACGCTCCCAGTCCTCCACCGGCCCGTCGATCACGGTGAACAGCGGGTGGGCCTCCGGGACGTACGCCGGATCCGAGGTGATGCGTGGCAATGGTGTTCCGCCGGTCAAGACCAGCGCGTGTGCCGGGTCCCTGATGGCCACCTTGGCCATCAGGTGCTCGAACTCGTAGCGGAGCTGTCCGGTGGTGACCGGTAGGGGAGGGGCCAGCGTGCCGGGTGCACATCCCGCCACCAGCTCGGGCGTTACCCGGATCAGGCCGGCATTGAACGCGTAGCCGCGGCTCAGCGCCTCGGCCTCCATGCCGCAGAGGTAGGCGCCGATGGCGGCCATCGGATCCGCGGTGGCTCGGAAGCGCTGCAGTTGCGGGTGGTTGCGGTAGCCCTTGGTCTCGCCGGCGAGCACCTTTTGGGCCAGCAGGGTCTCCCGCCAGCACGCCACCAGGCCTTTGCCGTCGAGCAACCGGGGGTGCAGGCTCCAGATACGCATTGATCCAGAATAGGCACACCGGGGCCTCTGGGACGGGCACTGCGGGACCCATGGACGGGCCGCCGCGTTCTCGCAGCTAGTGCCACTTTGATGGCGGAGGGAGAACTATATCCTGTCTGTGCGACAATGGATGGCAATGTCTTCGCAGATTTCTTCCCCCCAGAATATTTCCGATCGGCCCCAAGTGCGCCCCGCCGCAGAGGGCTGGGATCAAGCCGTCACCACCGAGGGCCGGCCGCTGCTGCAGTTCAAGTCCCCGCGGGTCAAGCAGCCGCCGGTGCATCTGGCGGATATGACGCTGGCCGAGCGGCAGGACAAGATGAAGGAGCTGGGGCTGCCGGCGTTCCGCGCCAAGCAACTCTCCACGCACTACTTCCAGCACTACACCACCGATCCCGAGCGGATGAGCGACCTGCCCAAGGAGCGCCGTGCGGAGTTGGCGGAGACGTTCTTCCCCACCCTGTTGACCGAGGTCAAGCGGCTGAAGACGGACAACGGCGACACGATCAAGTTCCTCTGGCGGCTCTTTGACGGCTCGCTGGTCGAGTCCGTGCTGATGCGCTACCCCGGCCGGATCACGCTCTGCGTTTCCAGCCAGTGCGGCTGCGGCATGAACTGCCCGTTCTGCGCCACCGGCCAGGCCGGTCTGACCCGCAACATGTCCACCGCGGAGATCCTGGACCAGATTGTCCAGGCGAACCGCGTGATCGCCGAGGGCGGCCTGGGTGGCAAGCGCAAGGACGCCGGCCACGACGCCGAGCGCGTCACCAACATCGTCTTCATGGGCATGGGCGAGCCGCTGGCCAACTACAAGCGCGTCATGAACGCCGTGCACCGGATGGTGGACGAGGCCCCCGAGGGCTTGGGCATGAGCGCCCGCGGCATCACCGTCTCCACCGTCGGCCTGGTGCCGGCGATCAACAAGCTGGCCGGTGAGAATTTGCCCTTCACCTTCGCGCTCAGCCTGCACGCCCCCGACGACGAACTGCGCGACGAACTGATCCCGGTGAACTCCCGCTGGAAGGTGGACGAGGCCCTCGACGCCGCGTACGGCTACTTCCGGGCGACCGGGCGCCGAGTGTCCATCGAATACGCGCTGATTAAGGACATGAACGACCACGCTTGGCGGGCCGATCTGCTGGCCAAGAAGCTGAACCAGCGCGCCCGCGGCTGGGTGCACGTCAACCCGATCCCGCTGAACCCGACGCCCGGCTCGATCTGGACCTCGTCCGATCCGGCCGTCACCCGCGAGTTCGTCAACCGGTTGAACGACGCCGGCATCCCCACCACGCTGCGCGACACCCGCGGCAAGGAGATCGACGGCGCCTGCGGCCAGCTCGCCGCAGCAGAATAACTGACGCCAGACAACGACGACGGCCGACCCGGTGGTCGACCGCAACGACCGGTGGTCGACCAAGCGAGCCTGGCCCCTCCGGTGGTCGACCGCGTCCCCGGTGGTCGACCAAGCGAGCGCCAGCGAGCGCGTGGAGACCAGCGCGCTTCCCGGCAGCCCGCCGTGGCCTGGCCAAACGAGCCCCTGCGGCCACCGGCCTAGCTTCAGTCGGATCCCTGCGGGACTGCCGCCTCGGCGAATTCGGCCATAAAGTTGAACGTCCAGTCGGGTTTGACGTCGACGCCGGGATCCGGCGTTGCTCCCCATCCGGCGCGATGATGGCGACGGTTGATCCAGACTCCCTTTAGCCCGGCTTGGGCCGCGGGGACGTGGTCATGGAACAGGCTTTGTGCCACGTGGAGGACCTTTAGGTCCGCGCCGTCAGCGTACTTTTTGAGGGCTTCGAAGTTTTGGACTGAGGGCTTGTAGCTGCCGACCTCCTCGGCGGTGATGACGCGGTCGAACTCAATGCCCAGGCGTGCGTTGCTGCCGGCAAAGCTCTTCTTGTCGACGTTGGACAGAATGATCAGCTTGAACCGCTTGCTAAGCCGCTGAAGGGCCGAAGCGGAGTCGAGGAAGGCGGGCCAGTCGGGCACGGAGGCGCCGAGACGCTTGGCGTCGGCTTCGGAAACGGGAAGTCCGAGCTTGGCACCGGTGGCACGAAAGGCCTCTTCGAGTACCTGCGGATACAGGGTGGTCGGATTCTCCCTCTCAACGCGGGCTTCTTCGTCCGCGTAGGCGAGCAGCAACTCTTCGTCCGTCAGTTCGGGCCGCGCGGCCCGTCCCCACGGTCCAAGGACCGCGCCGATCCCTGCTTCCCAATCAATCAAGGTGCCATAGCAGTCGAAACTGAGGGCATTAAACTCTTCGAACATGCGTGTCCCTTCAACGAATACGCGGCGAGGATCAAACTCGAAGGTCGAGTAGCCGACGCGGTGTGCGTTCCCTGCGACCGCGGGACTGGCGAGCGGTTATGGCCGCCATTCTGCCACCGGCTACCGGCTACCGGAAACGGAACACGGTCACTCGGCAGCGCGGCGGACAGCGTCCAGATGCTGGCTCGGCACGCGGTCCCGGGAGTAGGTGATCTCGGTGTAGCCGTGCGGCGCCGGCTTGCCGTCCTCGCCCAGGTTCACGAACACGATCTTCTCGATCGTCAGGATCGACTGGCGGGTGAACATGTTCCGAACCTCGGCCCGCATAGTCAGCGAAGTCCGGCCGAAGTGCGTCGCCGTCAGCCCCATTTCAATCAGGTCGCCCTGCTGCGCGGAGCTGACGAAGTTGATCTCGGACATGTACTTGGTCACCGCCATCCCGTTGCCCAACTGGACGATGGCGTAGATGGCCGCCTCTTCATCGATCCAGCGCAGCAGGCTGCCTCCGAACAAGGTGCCGTTGGCATTGAGGTCTTCGGGCCGCACCCACTTGCGGGTGTGGAACGTGATGTCGCCGTTCTCCATGGAAACGACACTAGCCGACGTTCCCGCCCGCAGCCCATGCCCGGGATCGAACGCATCCGCCGCGGGCCGCCGCGGGGCTACTCGTCGATCTGCTCGACGTCGTCGGCCTTCTGGGGGACCAGCGGTATCGATTCGGTCGTCGGCGGCACCCGGGGCGTGAGCACCGACGCGTAGTCGTGTTCGGTGGAGTAGCTGAGGAAGCCAAGGTGCGCCTCGTATCGGTCCAGCACATCGTTGATGATCTGCTGCTGGGTCAGGCCCATCAGGTCGTAGCCCTCGGTCCCCGTTTGGGTGAAGACTTCCAGACGATAGTAGGTGTCGATCTCCCGTGGCATGCTGCGGCCGCCGAACGTCGGCACCGGCGCCTCAACCGCGGCCACCTGGTAGTGGAAGTTGCGGTGGTTTTCCATGTTCACCACCAGCGTGTACTCGTCGATGCCGGTTTCCTCGTTCGGTGCGGTCGCCAGCTCCGCCTCGTAGCCGAGGCTGGTGAACTCCCTGGCCACTTCCTGCATGGCCGGCAGGACGGTCCGTTCGGCGAACTGCGCCACCGCCTTCTTCGACGGGTAGGAACGCAGGCGGGCCAGGCGTTGCCGCCAGGTCTTCTCCGGGACCTGTCCACCGTGGGCGGCAGTCGAACGCCTGCGCCGCACCTGCCCTTCCCGCTCCGCACGCTCCATCCGGAGCACTTTCGAGAACGAGGCCATCACCAAGTAGGCGATGATCGTGACCGGCAGGGCGAAGATCAAGGTGGCATATTCCATCGTGGTCACGCCGCCGGCCACCAGCATGGCCACCGTGAGGACCGCGGTGACCAGGGCCCAGAAGATGCGCAGCCACTTGGCCCCGTCCATCGCCGGATCGGGGATCGAGGAGGAGAAGTTGGACATCACCATCGCGCCGGAGTTGGCGCTGGTGAGATAGAACAGCAGGCCCGACAGCGTCGCCAGTCCGATCAGGAACGGCGCGCCTGGGAACATCTCCAGCAACGCGTACCACCCATGCTCGGGGCTGTCGACGGCGAGCTGTGCGAAGTCAGTATTCCCGCCGAGCACCTCGCTCATGGCGCTGTTGCCGAAAATCGAGACGATGAAGAAGTCGCAGAGCACCGGGGCGGTGATGGCGGCGATGACGAACTCGCGCAGCGTCCTGCCGCGCGAGATCCGTGCCAGGAAGAGTCCGACGAACGGACCCCACGCCAGCCAGAAGGCCCAGAAGAAGAGCGTCCAGCCGGCCATCCACGAAGATCCGTCCTCTTCGTAGGCCAGGGTCTGCAGCGTGCGCTCCGGCAGCGTGAAGATGAAGCGGCCGATGTTCTCGACCATGGCGTTGAGCAGGAAGGATGTCTTGCCCGTGACGAGGATGTAGAGCATCATCGCTCCGGCCGCCCACAGGTTGAGTTCGGAAATCCAGCGGATCCCCTTATCCACGCCTGAGGTACACGCGGCGACCGTCATCACGACGGCGACCAGCACCAGGGCGATCTGCAGCGCCAGTCCCTCCGGCAGGCCGAACAGCCAACTGAAGCCGACGTTGAGCAGGACGACGCCGATGCCCATCGAGGTGGCCACGCCGAAGACCGTGCCCACCAAGGCGAAAATGTCGATCACGTCGCCGGTTGCCCCTCGCACCCGCTTGCCCAGCAGCGGGTAGAGGGCAGCCCGGATGGACAGCGGCATTCCCCACCGGTAGGCGAAGTAGCCCATCGCCATGCCCAGCAGCGCATACACGGACCAGCCGGCCACGCCGTAGTGGAACATGGTCCAGACCACAGCGTCCTGGGCGGCTTCCGCGGATTCCGGGGTAGCGGTGGGCGGCGAGATGAATTGCGTGATCGGGCCCGTCACGGAGTAGAAGAGCATGTCGATGCCCACCCCCGCAGCAAAGAGCATGGCGACCCAGGTGAACAGGTTGTACTGGGGGCGTGAATGATCCGGACCCAGCCGGACGCTGCCCTCCTTGGAGAAGGCCACCCAGAGGACGAAGAGGATGACCAGCGTGACGGTCACAACGTAGAACCAGCCAAGGTTGGTGGCGATCCAGGTGACCACCGTGTGCATGATGGCGGCCGCGTTGTCCGGGGCAGCCATTGCCCAGACGGAGAACGCCAGCACGACCGCAGAGGCAATGATGAACACGCGCCAGTTGACCCGCGGGCCGCGATGCTCGGCTAGTTCGGTGGGTCCCTTGCTCAACTCGGTGCTGGAAATCGGCGGACGCCTGGCCTCAACCTCGGCGTCCACGGGTTTCCGTCGTTCCACGGCGCCGAAGCGGCTGCGTTCAACCAGCGGCTTCGGGGTCTCGTTTTCCGGTGTGGATGCGTCTTCGGCCTCGGCCATAACGATCTCCTTCTATCACGGGGCCGGACGCACCGCCCCGTAAGAGGCACGGTACTCGGACCTTGGCCGGCGCTCCAGACATGCCGGAGCGAGGGAGCCCGGCGCTGCTTAATCAGCGCTCTCGGTGCTGCTCATCGGCCCGCGGGCTTGCCCTGTGGGCGAACGGCATGGCGTCGTCTCGTCGCCGTCGGTCGAGGCCAATCGGCGGTTCGCTGCAGGCAGCGCGCACAAAAAAGAACCCCGACCCGGTGACCCGGGCCGGGATTCTTCAGTGGAGTTGCGGGGGTAGGATTTGAACCTACGACCTCCGGGTTATGAGCCCGGCGAGCTACCGAACTGCTCCACCCCGCGGCGTATTAACGACTGTAGACCCCCAAGTGGCCAAACGACGAATTTGGTGAGGCGCGTCACCACCGGCGTCCAAAACCGCTGTCCCGAAAGCACGACGGCGGCCGGGCGCCTTCCCGGGAAGGTGCGCGGCCGCCGTCGTCGGCAGAACCAGTGGAGGACTAGTTGAGGTGGTCCACCAGCCTGCCGGCAATGCCGTTGTAGTTGCCCGGAGTCAGCGCCAGCAGGCGGGCTTCGGCGTCGGGGGAGAGCCCCAGGTCGGAGACGAACTCCTTCATCCGCTCGGCGTCCACCCGGTGGCCGCGGGTGAGCTCCTTGAGCCGCTCGTACGGGTTCTCCATGCCCTTCACGCCCGCGATGGCCTCGGCGCGCATGACCATCTGGATGGCCTCGCCGAGCACCTCCCAGTTCTGGTCCAGGTCGGCGGCCAGCACGTCGGCCGGCACGCTGAGCCGGTCCAGGCCTTTGGCCACGTTGGAGATGGCCAGCAGCGAGTGCCCGAAGGCCACGCCGATGTTGCGCTGCGAGGACGAGTCCGTCAGGTCGCGCTGCCAGCGGGAGGTGACCAGGGTGGCGGCCAGCGTGTCCAGCAGCCCGTTGGAGATCTCCAGGTTGGCTTCGGCGTTTTCGAAGCGGATCGGGTTCACCTTGTGCGGCATGGTGGAGGAGCCGGTGGCGCCCTCCACGGGGATCTGCGCGAAGTAGCCGATGGAGATGTAGCTCCAGATATCGGTGCAGGCGTTGTGCAGGATCCGGTTGAAGCGGGCCATGTCCGCGTACAGCTCGGCCTGCCAATCGTGCGATTCGATCTGCGTGGTCAGCGGGTTCCAGGTCAGCCCCAGGCCCTCGATGAAGGACCGGGACACGGCTTGCCAGTCGGCCGACGGAACCGAGGCGTAGTGTGCCGCGTAGGTGCCGGTGGCGCCGTTGATCTTGCCCAGGTACTCGGTCTTGGCGACCCGGTCCAGCTGGCGGTTCAGACGGTGCGCAATGACCGCCATTTCCTTGCCCAGGGTGGTCGGGGTGGCGGGCTGCCCGTGGGTGCGGGAGAGCATCGGCACGTCGCGGTGCTCGCGGGCCATCGCCGCGAACTGCTCCACCAGGGCGCGGGCGGCGGGCAGCCAGACCTGCTCCACGGCTCCCTTGACGCCCACCGCGTAGGAGAGGTTATTGATGTCCTCGGAAGTGCAGCCGAAGTGCACCATGGCGGTGAGGTCCTCGATGCCGATCCCGCCGAGCCGGCGGCCAATGAAGTACTCCACGGCCTTCACATCGTGGACGGTGACGGCTTCTATCTCGGCCAGTTCACGGACGGCGTTGCCGTCGAAGTCGGTGACGATCTTGCGCAGCGCAGCCTGCTGGTCCTCGCTCAGCGGGCCCGCGCCGGGTAGGACGGACTGACTGGTCAGGTGGATCAGCCATTCCACCTCAACGTGGACGCGGTCGCGGTTCAGTGCCGCTTCGGAGAGGTAGTCCACCAGCGGTGCGACCGCGTGGTGGTACCGCCCGTCCAGCGGACCGAGCGCGATAGCGGGGGTGACTTCTGCCAAGGGGACGCGGTGAGTTTCAGCCATGGCCCCTATTCTCCCATGTTCAATGCCGCCGATTCCTGCGTGACTTCGCCTCCACAGCGGTGCTCCGGCCGACGCCGTGCACAACGCCGGATTGCCTCGGCGGCAGGGGAGGGCGCCGGGCCTAGCGTCGATGGTGGAGGCGCAAAGGAGGTCTGGGTGATGTTTTGGCAAACAACGACGGCGGAGGTCGGGTGGGGCGGGCCGCCGGGCCCGGAATGGGGGTCGGCTCCCGGGCGGCTCCTTTCCTGCGAGCAGGAACTGTTAGGCGTGCGCGTGGATCTGGCGGCCGCCGCTCAGGCGTGGGTCTCGCCGGCCGGCAAGGCCTTCAGGGAACGGCTTTACGAGCACCGCTATCGGCTGGCCGAGGCAGCGGAACTGTTGCGCGACGCCGCGCGTGCCGTCGATGCAGCGGACGTGGCTGCGCAGACCGCTGGCCTCTACGGCCGCCTCCCGCAATGATCGGAACACTCTTCTCCCGCCGGACGCCCGACGGTGGCTGAGGCGGAATGGCTCATCGGGTTGCCCACGGTGGCCGCGGCCGGCTGGCTGCCCGGGGGAGCCCGGTGGCGGGGTGGCGGGGCCGGGTACCGCAGCTATGACGGCTACCGGGTGGCCGGCGGCATTGGCGGCACTGCGTTTGAATGGCAGGAGCTGGCGTCGGCCGCGACCGGACTCGAAGCTGCGGCTGCGACCATCAACGAGCTGTGGCGGCAGGTGCTGGGAGTGCAGCTGCTGTTGGCCGATCCGCGCTGGGCCTTGCTGCCGGAGCGAATGGCGGCCGAAGCAGCCGTGCAGGCCGCTGCCGGATCGCTGGCCGGGATCGCCGGCGGCTGCGGTTCATTGGCGGCAAAGGTGCGGCTGGCTCACGGCACCTACCGGGCCGCGGACCAGGCTGCTTCCAGCGGAATGCAGGCCGTCGATGCGGCGACTTGGTGGTTCACGGTTCCCGTCGGCATGGCCGCGAACGAGGGCCGGCCCACGCTGGCCGGAGCGGAGCGGTTGCTGAACCAGGGACCGGCCGCGCTCGCCGGAGCGCTGGGTGGACCGGTGGCTGGCATGCTGCTGCGGGACGCCCGGCACGGGGGCCCGTGGGAAGAGCCCGTAAGCCGGCACATCGCGGTCGTGCTGGGCGCGGCAGTCCGCGATGCCGGTGTGCTCCACGGTTCCCGCATCGAAATCGTGCGCGTGGACGTGTCGGCAGAGGAAAGCGGACCGGCACCGGCCTCGCTGGCGGGACTGCTGGAACGGACTGCCGTCGCCGCTGAAGCCGGTGACGGCACCGTGGAGATACTTGAGATCCAGTCCGGCGGCCAGAAGCGCTGGGTGGTGGCGCTTCCCGGTACGCAGGCCGCCGACACGGCCCAGCCGACGGTCAATCCCTTCGACGAGTCCGGTATTGCCGAAGCGGTCGCCGGCGGCAGCCCTTATGTTGCGGATGCCGTGTCGCGCGCCCTGCGCGAGGCGGGGGCCGGCGCCGACGACCTGGTGGTGCTGACCGGCTACAGCCAGGGCGGCATCCACGCGATGAACCTCGCCGCGGATCCGGCTTTCCTGGCCGAGCACAACGTCGGATTCGTGCTGACGGCCGGGTCGCCGGTAGCCGGTATTGCGGCCGGCCCCGGCGTGCGCAGCGTCCACGTGGAGCATGTCCACGACTGGGTTCCCGGGACGGATGCCAGTCCCAATCCGGACCGGCGCGAACAGGTGACCGTGACGCTGACCGATCCCGTGGCCACTCCCGCGGGCGCAGGCATCGGCCTGGGGCCGGGCCACGATCTGCAGAACTACGTGCAGGGTGCCCGAGAGATGGAGGCGAGCCCGGATCCTTCGGTGCAGGATGCGGCAGCGTACGTGGGTGCCGCGCTCGCCGGCGGTACGGCCCGGCAGCATCTGTTTACGCTGCGCCGCTCCCAGCAGGATGGCGGACGGCCGCCCCGGACGGGTTCACCGGCCGGCCGCACGGCTCAGCCTCGGGCCGCTGCCGGTGGGCTCCGGAAAAGGCAGCCTTGACTCAGCGGCTCCGGGTCAACGTGCCGGCCACCAGCGACACCACGCTGATGATCAGCGAGCCGAGGATCGCCGTCCAGAAGAACGAATCGACCACGAATTCCACCGGGGTGAAGCTGGACAGCCAGGCGGTCAGCACCAGCATCAGCGCGTTGATCACAATGGTGAACAGTCCCAACGTCAGGATCGTCACGGGAATCGAGAGGAAGGAAACGACCGGACGGACGATCGCGTTGACCAGGCCAAAGATCAGCCCGATGAACAGATAACCCAGGACCGTGCCGAGCGTTTCATTGCCTACCGCGTCGGCCGCGGCGGATCCGTGGATGTCCATGCCGGGCAAAATCCAGTTCGCCACCCAGAGCGCCAGCGCGTTGATGATGACCCGCACGATGAACTTTCCCATGGGCTTATGCTGCCACACCCCGCCGTCGCCACGGGCGAATGAACTGTGCCGCGGCCCACGTATCCTTAAAGGCATGATTTCTCCTGAGAACCCCATCAAGGAAGCTGCGGTTCAGGCAGCAGGAACGTCGGCCCGGATACACCCCCGCCCGGTCCTCGACAGGCTGCCTAAGTACGCTGCCGGCAAACCGCCGACGGCGATCGAGGGACTGCAGTCCTACAAATTGTCCTCCAACGAAAACCCCTTGCCGCCGCTGGCTGCGGTGCTGGAAGCCGTAAACGCGCAGACGGACATCATGCGCTACCCCGACCCGCTGTGCACCGCGCTGCGGACCGAGCTGGGCCGCTTCCTGGATGTCCCGGCCGACGATATTGTCACCGGCGCCGGAAGCCTGGGCGCCCTAGTGCAGATCCTGCAGACGTTTGCCGGACAGCACGAGGACGGCAGCGAAGACGAAGTCGTCTACCCCTGGCGGTCGTTCGAGGCCTACCCGATCATGGTGGGACTCTCCGGCGCCCGGAGCGTCCAGATCCCCAACCGGTCCGACGGAACGCACGACCTCGAAGCGATGCTGGACGCCGTGACCGAGCGGACCAAGGTCATGCTGCTGTGCACACCGAACAACCCGACAGGACCGGCGCTGAAGGCAGCCGACGTGGAGAACTTTGTCCGCGCGGTCCGGGACGACATCATCGTGGTCATCGACGAGGCCTACACCGAGTTCGTCCGCGACCCGGAGGTAGTCGATGGCGTGGCGATGTACCGCAAGTACCCGAATGTGGTGGTGCTGCGTACCTTCTCCAAGGCGCACGGCCTGGCCGGCCTGCGCGTGGGCTATTCGATCTCGCAGCCACAGATCACCCAGCACCTACGCGTCGCGGCAACACCGTTTGCTGTCTCCAGTCTGGCCGAGCATGCGGCCATCACGTCGCTTCAGCACTACGACGAAGTTGTAGAAAGGGTACAAAGCCTGGTCGACGAACGTGACCGTGTGGTCGCCGGACTCAGCATGCTGGGCTGGAAGATTCCGCAGACTCAGGGCAACTTTGTGTGGCTGCCGCTGGGTGACCGGTCGCAGGAGTTTGCCGAACTGGCCGGGCAGCAAGCACTGTCCGTCCGGGCCTTCGCCGGCGACGGTGTCCGGGTCACTATCGGCGAGGTCGAGGCCAATACGCGTTTCCTGGCGCTCTGTGAGAACTATACAAACGGTCCCGGCGTTTCCTGACGGTAATAGCACGGGTCACCGCACCCGCTGCCGTTAGGCTAGGACGAGACAAACGACCGATATATGCCGGGTCCGGAATGCATTCCCGACCCGGCATATATGAACAGCGAAGATCGCCGGATGCCCGGCGGATCGGCGAGGAGTTCATATGGGCGCTGAGCACTTGCCCGCCTCGGAGTTCGATATCGAAGAACTCGAGCAGTCTTTGGTGACCGGCGACCCCGCTGACGCGCCGCCGCTGGTGCAGTTGATGGCGCCCGACGGCAGTGTCCGCGAGGATGCCAAGTACGCCCAGTTCGCAGCCCACCTGGACGGCGACGCGCTCCGCGCCATGTACCGGGACATGGCCCTGGTCCGCCGGTTTGACCAGGAGGCCACCGCGCTGCAGCGGCAGGGCCAGCTGCTGCTGTGGCCGCCCCTGCTCGGGCAGGAAGCGGCGCAGATCGGCTCCGGCAGCGCGCTGCAGCCCCAGGATTATGTGTTCCCGACCTACCGCGAGCACGGTGTGGCGCTCACCCGCGGGCTGGAGCTGTCCAAGGTGCTCCGGCTCTTCCGCGGCGTCAGCAACGGCGGCTGGGACCCGCGGGAAAACAACTTCCACCTCTACACGCTGGTGCTGGCCGCCCAATCACTGCATGCGGTCGGCTACGCCATGGGCGTCCAGCGCGACGGCGAGGATGCCGTGACGGTCGCCTACTTCGGCGACGGGGCGAGTTCGGAAGGCGATGTCCACGAGTCGATGGTGTTTGCCGCCTCCAACCAGTCGCCGGTGATCTTTTTCTGCCAGAACAACCACTGGGCGATCTCCGTCCCCTCGGAGGTCCAGTCGCGGATCCCGCTGTCCAACCGGGCCAGCGGCTACGGCTTCCCGGGCATCCGGGTGGACGGCAATGACGTGGTGGCCGTCCACGCAGTGACGCGCTGGGCGCTGGAGCGGGCGCGTTCGGGCAAGGGCCCGGTGCTGATCGAGGCGTTTACCTACCGGATGAGCGCCCACACCACCGCGGACGATCCGACCAAATACCGCGAGGCCGCGGAAGAAGAGAAGTGGCGCGAGCGCGATCCGCTGCTGCGGTTGGAACGGTATCTGCGCAGCACCAACACCGCAGGCCAGGACTTCTTCGACCAGGTCACCGAGGAGGCAGACAAGCTCGCGGCCAGCACGCGCGCCGATGTGCTGGCGATGGAGGCCCCGGACTTCGAGGACCACTTCGCCAACGTGTACGGAGATCCGCACCCACTAGTCCAAGAGGAGCTGGAGTGGCACCGGCAGTACCAGGCCGGCTTCGCCGAGGACAACGCCGGACAGGCTGAAGGGGAGGCACGCTGATGGCCACCATGACCATTGCCAAGGCGATTACCAGCGGCCTCCGCGCCGTCCTGGCCGACGACCCGAAGACGCTCATCATGGGCGAGGACATCGGCAAGCTCGGCGGCGTCTACCGCGTCACCGAAGGGCTGCAGGCCGAATTCGGTGCGGACCGGGTGGTCGACACCCCGCTGGCCGAGTCGGGCATCCTCGGCACCGCGATCGGATTGTGCTTCCGCGGCTACCGGCCGATCTGCGAGATCCAGTTCGACGGATTTGTCTTCCCGGCGTTCAACCAGATCACCACGCAGTTGGCCAAGATCCGCTCCCGCAGTTCCGGCATGCTGTCCGCCCCGGTCGTCATCCGCATTCCCTACGGCGGCGGCATCGGATCGATCGAGCACCATTCGGAGTCCCCGGAAGCGCTCTTCGCGCATACCCCCGGACTGCGCATCATCACCCCGTCCAACGCGCACGATGCCTACTGGATGACCCAGCAGGCCGTGGCCAGCGAGGACCCGGTGATCATCTTCGAACCCAAGCGCCGCTACTGGCTCAAGGGCGAGGTGGACACCGAGTCGGCCGGCCGCGATGCCTTCAGCGCGCAGGTGGTCCGGGAGGGGACGGACGCCACCATTGTGGCCTACGGCCCGCTGGTCCCGGTCGCCCTGGCCGCGGCGATGGCGGCCGAAGAGGACGGCAACAGCGTCGAGGTGATCGACCTGCGCTCCATCTCGCCGATCGATTTCGACACCGTCACGGCATCGGTCGAGAAGACCGGCCGGCTGATCGTCACGCACGAGGCCCCGACCTTCGGCGGCATTGGCGGCGAAATTGCCGCACGGGTGGGCGAACGCGCCTTCCTGAGCCTGGAGGCCCCGGTGCTGCGCGTCGGCGGCTTCCACATGCCCTACCCACTGGCCAAGGTAGAGGAACAGTACCTGCCGGACATCGACCGCCTGCTCGAGGCCCTCGACCGTTCGCTCGCCTACTGATATCGGAGATTTCATGTCGAACACGCAGATTTTCAACCTCCCCGACGTCGGCGAGGGACTGGTCGAAGCCGAGATCGTGTCCTGGAAGGTCAAGGCAGGAGATACCGTGGCGGTCAACGACGTGATCGTCGAGATCGAAACCGCCAAGTCCTTGGTCGAGCTGCCCAGCCCTTACGCCGGCGTGGTCTCAGAACTGCTGGTGCCGGAGGGCCGGACCGTGGAGGTCGGCACGCCGATCATCGCCGTGGCCCCCGAAGGCGCTCAACCCGACGCCGGAGCCTCCGCCGCAGCGCCGCAACCCGCCGCCGGAGCATCCGCCGCAGCGCCGCAACCCGCCGCCGGAGCATCCGCCGCAGCGCCCGCGCCGGAGCAGCCGGAGCCGGATGCGACCCCAGCCGCTGGCCCGCTGGTCGGTTCCGGCCCCAAGGCCGATCCGGTCCGGCGCCGGTTGCGGCGCGGCGGCGCAGCTTCAACTGCCGAATCAACGACGGCGGGGAGCGGCTCCGTGGTCCCGTCCGGCAAGGCGACCCCGCCTGCCGCCACCATGCACTTGCCCGAACCGCAGGGCCAGGCACAGCACGTGCCCCCGGTTCCCACCGACGACGACGCTGCAGTCCCCGGTTCGGCCCCGGCCGCTGCCGGGCACCGGGGCGAAGCGGTCCAGGCCGCGGTCTCCCGGCTGCTCACGCGGGTGCTGGCCAAACCTCCGGTCCGCAAGGCCGCCAAGGATCTGGGCATCAATCTGGCGGACATCACCCCCACCGGCAAGGGCGGCGAGGTGACCAAGCAGGATTTGCTCAGCTACCAGGCCCAGCGCGAGGCGGAACAAGCGGCAGCCCCCACCTTCTGGACGGCGCGGAAGGGCCTGCTGGACAACCGGATCGAGCGCATCCCGGTCAAGGGCGTGCGCAAGGCCACCGCTAAGGCCATGGTCGAATCCGCCTTCAGCGCCCCGCACGTCAGCATCTTCGTGGATGTGGACGCGTCGCGGACCATGGAGTTTGTCCAGCGGCTGAAGAAGTCCCGCGACTTCGAAGGCGTCAAGGTGTCCCCGCTGCTCATTCTGGCCAAGGCGGTCATCTGGGCAGCCGCCCGCAACCCCAGCGTCAACGCCAGCTGGGTGGAGACGGAGTCCGGCGACGAGATCCACGTCAAGCACTTCATGAACCTGGGCATTGCCGCCGCCACCCCGCGCGGCCTGCTGGTGCCGAACATCAAGGACGCACAGAACCTCTCGCTCAAGGAACTCGCGGTGGCCCTCAACGAACTGGCCACCACGGCCCGCGCCGGCAAGACCAAGCCGGCGGACATGCAGCACGGCACGCTGTCCATCACCAACATCGGTGCCCTCGGCATCGATATCGGCACGCCGATCATCAACCCGGGCGAAGTCGCGATCGTCGCCTTCGGCACCATCCGGCAGAAGCCCTGGGTGGTGTCAGGCGAAGTCATCCCGCGCTGGATTACCACGCTGGGCGGATCGTTCGACCACCGCGTGGTGGATGGCGACCTCTCCGCCCGGTTCATGGCCGACGTCGCCGCCATCATGGAAGAACCGGCACTGCTGCTCGACTGACGCGGGGGCCGCGGCGGCGAGCTGTTTCGCCGCGGCGCCTTGATGCCCGCTCGCACCGCGCTTGCTAGGATCACCGTGTGGCGAGGAGGAGCACCATCACGTGACCAATCCAGCAGGCAATGCCAAGGCAAGCACCGCCGTCGAACCCGCGGTGACGCCCACCGCCGACCTGTACGACGAGCGCGGTGACGAGCTGGCCTCGGTGGCGCTCCAGTTCGGCAACTTCGGCGGCCGGGATGCGTTCAGCGGACCGGTCCGAACCATCAGGTGCTTTCAGGACAACGGCCTGGTGAAGTCAGTGCTCAACTCCCGGGGGGACGGCGCGGTGCTGGTTGTCGATGGCGGAGGATCGCTGGAGACGGCGCTGATGGGGGACCTGATCGCCGCCGCCGCCGTGGCCAACGGTTGGTCCGGCGTGATCATCAACGGAGCGGTCCGGGACCGGGCTGCCCTGGCACAGTTGCCGCTCGGCGTGAAGGCCCTCGGCAGCAACCCCCGCAAAAGCGCCAAACAGGGCAGCGGCGAATCGGACGTGCCGGTCGAGATCGGGGGAGTGGTCTTCCGGCCCGGAGCCACGGTCCACGCCGATCTGGACGGCGTCCTCGTCGACGGCTGACCGCACGGTACAGTCGCCCCATGACTGCTTCTTTCGACGCCGAGGTTGCCGCCGGGATCATGCAGAGCGCGGCAGCGGAAGACTTTTCCGGGGCCATCCACGTCCGCCAAGGTGGGCAGGTCCTGCTGGATGAGGCCTACGGCGTGGCCACCCGGCGCTGGAACGTGCCGGTCAGCACGGAGACCCGGTTCGACGTCGCGTCCGTGACCAAGCTGTTCACTGCCGTGGCCGTGCTGCAGCAGGTCGACGCCGGGACGCTGAGCCTGGATGGGCTGATCCACGACCACGTGGACCTGGTTGGCACGCAGGTTCCGGCCGACGTCACGCTGAAGCAGTTGCTGACCCACACCTCGGGCATTGCCGACGACGCGGACGAGGAAGCGGGCGAATCCTATGAGGCGCTCTGGCACGAGCGGCCCAATTACTCGGTGACGGAGACCGGAGATTTCCTGCCGCAGTTTGTCCACAAAACGCCCAACTTCCCGCCTGGCAAGGGCTGCCGTTACTGCAACGTCGGCTACATCCTGGCGGGCTTGGCCCTGGAAAAGGCGACCGGAGGCAGCTACCGGGACTACGTCGTCGAAAACATCTTTGCCCCCACAGGGATGACGGGAGGATTCTTCGACATGCGCCAGGCGGTCCCGGATGTGGCCGAGGGCTGGGAGCCCGCCGCTGACGGGAGCGGCTGGCGGTCGAACATCTACAGCTACCCGCCGATCGGCTCCCCCGACGGGGGAGCCTATGCCACCGCACGTGATCTGGTGGTTTTCCTGGACGCGGTCAGGGCCGGACGGCTGCTTTCGCCCGCAACCACGGAAGCCTTACTGACGCCCCAGGTAAAGCACCACGAGAACGGCGACCAGCTCCTGGAATACGGGTTCGGGGTCGAATTCCGGTCCATCGGCGGACGCCTGCGGTCGCTGTCCAAGGACGGCATCAATACCGGAGCCAGCGCCATCGTCGAGTATTTCCCGGACCACGACTTGACCCTGGCGATGGTCTCCAACGCGGAGGACGGAGTCTGGGGTCCGCTGCGCCGGATCCACGCGCTGGTCCAGTGAGCCTGCCGGCCGCGCCGCCGCACACGCTGTGAAAGACTGGGCGCATGAGTAACAACAGGCCCTCGGGTCAGCGAGGCAATGACTCAGGGGTGCCAAGGATCGACTGGAAGGGCACGCTGTGGGCCATGGCTGCCGTCTTCCTGCTCAGCTATGTGATGATCTGGCTGGTTCCCGGCCTACATCCGATCCTGCGCATCATCATCGTGATCGGGCTGTACTTCGCCGGCCGCTACGCGTACTACCGCTACATCAAGAACCGGCGCCGGCCATAGCCTTCTCGAGGACCGGGGCAAGCCTTCGCACGCCCTCGCGGATGGCCTCCTCGGGCACGGCGCTGAAGGCCAGCCGAAGCTGGTTCGACGGCTCGTCCGAGGGGCTGAATGCGGCCCCGGGGATGAAGACCACGCCGGCATCGATCGCGTCATAGAGCAGCGGGTAGGTGTCCACGCCCTCCGGCAGGGTCACCCAGACAAAGAATCCGCCCTCCGGCTCGGTCCAGCTGGCACCGTCCGGCATGAACTCCTTCAAGGCGCCCAGCATGGCCGAGCAGCGCTCGGCGTACAGCTGACGGTAGGTATCGATCTGGTCCAACCAGTCATGCTCGGCCAAATACGTGGTGATCAGCATCTGGTTCAGCGTGGGCGGACACAGGGTGACCGCCTCATTGGCCAGGTAGAAGCTCCGCTGCAGGTGGTCGGGCAGCAACGCCCAGCCGATCCGAAGGCCCGGCGCCAGAATCTTGGAGAACGAGCCCAAATAGATCACGTCGTCGGGGTTGTCGGCACGCAGCGGCCTCAGCGGTTGGCCGTCGAAGCGCAGCAGCCCGTACGGGTTGTCCTCGAGCACCAGAATTCCTGCCTCGCGGCAGATCTCCACGACGTGCTGCCGGCGCTCGGAGGCCAGGGTGATGCCGGATGGATTGTTGAAGCTGGGAATCGTGTACAGGAACTTGATGCTGCGGCCTTCGCCCTGCAACTCTTCGATGCGGCGCTGGAGTTCTGACGGGATGAGGCCGTGCTCGTCCATGGCGACCGGTTCCACCTGGACCTCATAGGCCTCGAAAGTGTTGAGCGCCCCCACATAGGTCGGGTTCTCGCAGAGCACCACGTCACCAGGATTGCAGAAGACTTTGGCGGCCACATCCTGGGCCGACTGGGAACCGGCGGTGATCACCACGTTCGCCGGGTCTGCGCCGGTGATGCCTTCGTGCTCCATCACGCCGCAGATCGCGCGGCGAAGCTCTTCGGTGCCCTGTCCGCCGCCGTACTGGAGGGCGGCCATCCCATGCTCGGCGATCAGACGCTGCGCCATGCCGGCGATCTTCTCCAGCGGCAGGGACTGCAGGTAAGGGTTGCCGCCTGCCAGCGAGACCAGGCCGGGCCGCATCGAGATGTCGAAGACGTCGCGGACGGCCGATTGCTTGATGTTGGCCGACCGCTGCGAGAAGAGATGTTGGTGCCGGTGCGCCGCCGTCGCACGTTCCAGCGCCACTTCCGTTTCGGCTGGCAGGGCCGCGAGGTCTGCATCCTGTGAAGTCACTCACACAGGATACCGCGACATGTTACGGAACAGGAAACAGAAGTTTTCTATTAGTGCTGCTTCGGCTCAGAGCCAGCCGGCGTCCCGGGCCTTCAGCGCGGCCTGGAAACGGCTGTCCGCGCCAAGCTGTTCAAGCATCCAGGCGATGTGCCGCCTGCAGGTGCGGACGCTGATGTCCAGCCTCCGGGCGATGACCTCGTCGGAGTACCCGGCTGCCATCGCGTTGAGGATGGAATGCTGGATGCCGTTGAGGGCGGACGCGTCGCCGTCCTGCCCGTCGAGCACGTAGGGATCCGCCAGCTCCCATGCCACATGGAACAGGTTGATGAAGACCTGGATGAGGTTGAAGTCGCGAACCACCAGAGCGCCGCGGTCTTCCGGGTGCAGTTGGCGTCCGATCAGGGCGAGGTTCCGGTCGAAGATCATGATCTTCAGCGGCACGTAGGGGAGTGTGCGGTACTCGCCTCCGGCCGGGGAGATCGCGGCGACCGCTTTGCGCGTCGGCACGTGGTCCAAGGTGCTGGCGTGGCTGATGTTCTTGCGGACTACGCCTCGTTCGAGCAGTTCGAGGTCCTTCTGGATGCCCTCTTCATGGACGTCGGCCGAGGAGCCAGAGCCGGGCTGGCTGATGAGCACCTGCTCGGCGACGTCGCGGCCGTAATCCACCAGCAGCTTGCGGATCACAGAGGGGTCCTCGAGGACCTCGACGGAGGAATCGAGCGAGACGCGCTTGCGGGCCGCAAGATAGGTGGGGACCAGGGCGGCCATATCGGCGCGGTGTCCGCTGATCTTGGTGCGCAGGTCGATCAGGAGCCGCTCGTCGGAGTCCACCAACTGCGAGAGTGCGACGTCGGGGGAAATGGCAACATAGGACTCCACGTCCGGTGCCGGCTGCTGCAGCAACTGCCGGCTGACCAGCTCCCCGATGGCAATGTTGAGGTCGCGGATGGTGTAGCCAAGGGCCGTGGATGCGGTTTCCTTGGTCCAGCCGGGATGGGCCACAGCGAATTCGTAGACCTCGAATGCCGTCCCGCTCAGCATGGGGCGCTCCTCCGGTTGATCCATTTATGTATCACGCAGGGCTTGCAATTTCAGCCGCTGTTCGGCGGCTCTTGGGCCAGTCTAGGGCACTTCTTGGGCTAATCCTGCGCTGTCCGAAGGCTGCTACTTGCTGCCATGGCCACATTATGCCACCCGCTCGCGGTGTTTGTCTGGCCAACCGTCTAACCACCTGAATTCCCCGGTTTCAAGCGGAGAAGAGCGCTGTCTGTGGCCTGTCCGGAACCTGTCACCGCAAGCCCCGAGGCACGATCAGGGCATGTCCGGATGTTGCAAGTGGATTGGCTGGACAGGCGGAGCGCTGGCACGGAACTCTTGGAGTTGTCGGGCCGAACAGTTCGGCTGGATTAGCCACCGTACGAACCGAAGCCATGTGAAGGGAATGACATGTTCAAGAAGATCGCAAGCATCGCGGCAGGGCTGCTGGTTGCATTGGGGGCGGTCTCCGCGGCCACCCCGGCAGTAGCCGCCGATCTAGGTCCGGTTCCCCAGTCAGCAAAGACAGTTTCTACTTCCGCCCTTATCTGGGACTGGTAAAAAGCCGCCCCATCTCATCGGCACTGCGCTGAATCCGTAACCAGGACGACGCCGGCTATCCCTCCCCAAAACCACCAGAACATCGAACCAGGAGAAGCGCATGAGCCAGCTGACAGCCATCCGCCCGACAAGTTCGGTGAACGTCAAACCGTACTGGTGGGTTCTGTCTATTTACACGGGTAGGCAGGACGTAGTCGACGCCGTCATAGGAGAACTGGTTACGCCGCTGGTCGCCCACGCTCGCCGCGAAGGCGTGGGCCGCTGGTACTTCAGCCACAGTGCCGACCAGATGGGGCCTCACCTGAAGGTCCGGTTCCTGGGCCGCCGTCCAATCCTTGACAGCCTCCAAAGGTTTGAGCTGGCGGCCCGGGACCGGGTCCTCGATATCCTCCCCGATGTGACCACCCAGGAGAACTTCGTTTTGCCCTCCGGCAGCGAGGACTCCATCCAGACTTCCCCGGGCGACGCAGTTGTCCCCGTTCCGGAAGCCGACCTGGACCGTTTCGGCGGTGCCGACGGGTTGGAGCTGGCGGAGGAGGTGTTCGAACTTTCGTCCGAGTTGGCCATGTGGGCCACGCAGCGCTTCAGCAAGTCGCAAGGCCGGTCGGCGTTGGCCTCGCTGCTCCTCTGCGATGCAGCCTGGGCCATGATGTACGGGCCGAAGGCGCAGCAGTGGCCGGACCGCAGCCGGCTTTCCTGGGAGTACTGCTGGGACAACCACCTGAGGGTTTCCACCGCCGAGTTGGGCCGCTCGGCACCGAAGGCCCGGCACAGCCTCACCGCCGGTTTGGTCGCGCGCACGGCGCCCATGCACCGGTTGATGGCAGCCACCGCGGACGAGAGCAGCGTACAGAACTGGCGCCGTCGCTGGATCAGGACGCTTGACTCGTATCTCTACCGGGCGGATCGGGCCCGCGTGAGCCGCAGTGCCCAGCAACTGACGTTCTGCCAGGCCCACCTGTTGATGAACCGGCTGGGTTTCACTACCTGGGAGGAAGCCGCACTGGGTGTCTATGCCCGAGCATGGTCGCCTGAGGTCGAATCCTCACTGTTGGAAAAGAGGACAAAATGAGCCCGTTCGGTTTCTCGTCGACCGGACCCGAATCCAGGGTGCCGGAAGTCCCGAACGAAAGAGCATCATCTGATTTGGACCAGATCGGCGTACTGGGTGCGCACGGTCAGGATGACGATCTCTGGAATCTCACCGGCAGCAATTACCTGCGTGATGCCGCGTGGGCAGACCAGGCCTGGCAATAAGAGAAAACCCCGCCGGCATTCCGTCGGCCACCAAGCCATCCTCCCCCCATAGGATCAGGCCGGAGCCTCCCCCCCCAACGCTCCGGCCTGATCCGTTTTTTGCGCGGGATCCTACTTTTGTGGGACTGCGGGACTGGCCTCGTTCCAGGAAAGCCGCCGGTCCTGGCCCAGGATGGATATGGTCAGCGGCTTTCGGCGGTCGACGTCCGGCGGGATGTCGAAAACGTGTGTCATGGGCGCAAGATCGTCCGTGCAGGACGGTGAGCGTGGATCGTCATAGGTGTCGACGGCGTCGATGGCGACGTGGTTGGGCGACAAGACCGTACTGCCGGTGCTGACCACCGGGCACGACGACGACCCATAAGTGACGACGGCGAATTCGGTGCCGCCCTCGAGGAGAACCATCTGGATGGTGGATTCGGGATCTGTTAGGGGGTCGGGCTCCCGTAGCTCGGGGACTGAACCCGGCGGCGTCCCGCTGTACATATGGTTGCCCGGCCCGGGAAGCGGCCCGGCAGGTCCGCTGCATCCGACGAGAAGCAGGGCGACAGCAACGATGGCTGAAGCCAGGGACGCGGAAGAAGTACAGCGCACGTCAGCCGCCGGCGTCGGTTCCGGCTGCGGGTGAGGCCAGCAGCTTGTCCAGCAGCGCATCCAGCTGTGTCGCTTCCGCCGGATCCAGCCCTTCCGCCAGCAGTTCGTTGACGCGCAGGGCGCCGGGCATCAATTCGTGGAGCAGGCTCGCGCCGGCGTCCTCCAGAGTCACGCACTTGCGCCGCCGGTCGGCTTCGTCGCGGCAGGTGCTGATCAGGCCCAACAGCTCCAGGCGTTTCAGCAGCTCGGCCAGGGTGGACTTGTCCAGCTGTGCAAGCTGGCCCAATTCGCGTTGCCCGATGCCGGGTGCGTGCCGCAGCACCAGCAGCACTCCGTAGGCCACCGAAGACACCTCGGCGGACACTTCCCGCTGCCACAGGGTGCCGTGGAACTGCAGGGCGCGCCGGAGCTGGAAGCTGCGGTAGCGCTCCGGCTCAGATTCCGGCGCACTGCCGGCAGGCACCTCGGTGGCGGGGGACACGTTCACGACTACATCAATTGCTTAATCTGTGACGAAGGTCAAATTGTGATCCGTGCCGGAGGCCGAGTAGTGTAACCCTCCGTATACGGACGAAGTTTCCGAACGTTCGGTCGGTGCGGGGCGCAGCGAAGCCTCACACCGCCGTCGGAGTTCGAAGCAGGCGCCCTTGGCACCAGATCCAGAAGAGAAGTAGGCAGCATGGACATCAAGGCACGCATCGAAGCGTCTCCGATGACGAAGGCGCAGGTTGGCATTGTTGCCATCTGTCTGGCCCTGAACTTCATTGACGGCTACGACGTCCTGGTCATGGCCTTCAGCGCGACGGCGATCACCGAAGCCTGGGGGCTGAGTGGGTCGGACCTGGGCATCCTGCTCAGCTCCGCGCTGGCCGGAATGACCATCGGCGCGATCTTCGTGGCGCAGATCGCGGACAAGATCGGCCGGCGGAAGACCATCATCCTGTCCACTTCGCTGATCACGCTTGGCATGTTCGCCTCCGCATTGGCTCCGAACTACGAAGTTCTGTTGGTGCTGCGCATCCTCACCGGCATCGCGGTGGGAACCATGCAGACCAGTCTGAATGTGATGGTGGCCGAATACGCCAATGCCCGGCGACGGGCCACGGCAGTGAGCATCTACGCCGCCGGTCAGCCAATCGGCGGCGTGCTTGGCGGCATCATCGTGGCCGCGCTCCTGACCTACTTCGAATGGCACGCAGGGTTCATTTTCGGCGGCGTGATCACGCTGGCCATGCTCCCCATTGTGCTCAAGTGGCTGCCCGAGTCCATCGACTACCTCAATGCCACGCGGCCGGCGAACGCACTGGCGGAGATCAACAAGGTCCTGGTCCGGCTGGAGCAGCCCGAATTGGACGCCCTTCCTGGCGCTCCGGTCGCCAGCGGGCGTCCCAAGAACAATCTGGTGGCGGTCTTCGCCAACGGCCAGGCCAAGAAGACCGTGCTGCTGGCCTTCGCCTTCATGATGATCATGGGCAGCTTCTACTTCGCCAACTCCTGGACCCCACGCCTCCTGACCGAATCCGGATATTCGGCCAACCAGGGCATCACCGCTGGCGTGCTGTTCAGCGTCGGCGCGATTATCGGTGCAATGGTCTTCGCCTGGGCCGGCGCCCGGTTCCCGCTCAAGCGCACGCTGGCCGTCTTCTTCGTCTTGGCGGCGGTATCCTTCGCCGTCTTTGCCCTGCTGGCCGACACGCTGAATCCGGCGCTGATGGGAGCGGTGTTGCTGGGCATGCTCACTAATGCGTCCATTGCCGGTATGTTCACCATTGGCCCGGTCTACTACGACGCCGCGGTGCGCGCCACCGCGGTGGGCCTGATCGGCGGCATCGGCCGGTGCGGCGGGATCATCTCGCCGATCCTGGCCGGAGCGCTGGTGGATGCCGGCTGGATCCCGGGCAACATCTACTTTGTGTTTGTGCTGCCGCTGGTGCTGGGTGCCGTTGCCCTGCTGGTGCTGCGCAAGCCGGCGTCGCTGGTGGCTCCGGCCGCCGCCACCCAGTCGGAAGTCACCCAGCCAGAAGCCGCCCAGTCGGAAGCCCTGGTCGAAAGCCGCTAGGACCCGACGCTGCCGTTGCGGGCGCTCCTCCGACCGGAGGGGCGCCCGCTGCGCGTCCGGACAGAACCGTTCCGGCGGCAGGCGAATGGCGGCAGGCGGCGGAAGCGGGCTGCCTAATGTCCGAAGACGTCGGCGTCGGCAATGTCCTTGGTACCGCGGTCCAGCGCGGACAATTGGTCCAACTCCGCGGCCTCCATCATGAAGTCGAAGATTGCGAAGTTCTCGGCCAGCCGTTCCGGGTGCGCAGACTTGGGGATGGGTACGTGCCCCAACTGGGTGTGCCAGCGCAGCACTACTTGGGCAGGGCTCTTGCCGTACTTTTCGGCCAGAGCCCTCACTGCCGGTTCGCTGAGCAAGTCCCCGCCCTTGCCCAGCGGACTCCATGATTCCGTCACGATGCCGTGTCCGCGGTGGATCTCCACCAAGTCGCTGCGGGTGTGCCGCGGGTCCAACTGGATCTGGTTGACCTCGGGCACCAGGCCGGCGTCGAACAGTCGCTGCAAGTGCGCGGGCTTGAAGTTGGACGTGCCGATCGCCCGCACGCTCCCGTCAGCCAGCAGCCGGGCCAGTCCCTGGAACGCCTCCACGTAGCGGTCTTGCGCGGGATTCGGCCAGTGGATCAGCAGCAAGTCCACGTAGTCAACGCCCAGCCGCCGGGCGCTGGCCTCGAAAGCCGCCCGCGCGCCGTCGATGCTGTGCCACTCCTTGTTGAACTTGGTGGTGATGAAGACGTCGGACCGGTCCAGTCCGCTGCGCCGCAAGCCTTCGGCCACGCCCTCTTCGTTCTGGTAGTTCTCCGCCGTGTCGATCAGCCGGTAGCCCTGCCCGAGGGCGGTTTCGACCGTCCGGGCAACTTCGGCATTGTCCAGCGGCCAGGTTCCCAGCCCAAGCAACGGCATTTTGGCCCCATTGCGCAGGGTCACGAGCGGAGCAAGCAGGTCGGCCACGATGAGAGTCTCCTCTGGTTGTCCTTCCGGCCCGACCTCCGGGCCAGTGGCACCCAGCCTAAGCGCGATCGCGTGCGCTGTGCACCCCGGCGGCGGCCGCCCGCGTCGGAACGTCTTAAGAGAGCCGAGCGGTCCTACCGGCGGGAGGGCGCGGTTGAGCCGTCGGCTGCCTCCGGCGCCGATTCCGGTGTACCCGCGTCCGGAGCCGCGGTGCGGGTCTCCAGCCAGGCCAGCACATCGGAGAGCCGGATCCGCCGGTGCGTCCCGCGGTACTGGACCGGAATGGTGCCGGCGTCGGTCAAGCGCCGCATATAGGTCAGCGAGACCCCGGCAACCTCCGCCGCCTGCGAAGTGTTCAGCAGTTCCACCGAGGAGCTGACCATCACCGCGTCGCCGTGGGCAAACCTCCGCAGCATGTCGACGACGGCGTCCGCCGCCTGGGCCGGCAGCTTCACCGCCGTGCCGTTCACGAACACGGTGACATCGGCGCTTTCGTCGAGCGCGCGCTGCAGCCGCTGCGCCTGGGCAGCGGGAAGGGCGTCGGCGGTGCGGGGCGTCAGCTGGGCCATGAACCAAGCGTAGGTCACTTCCCCCGCCTGACGGCGGAAGATGCGCGCCGCCGTCGTCGTCAGAATCTGGCGCGCACTTCAGGAGACGTTGACATTCCTTCGGGCGGTAACGTTAGGTGCTCCTAGCATCACCGCCTACATGGCAGAGCCTCCCCATGCCGCCATCCGCCCCCACCCGCAGGAGGACACCGTGCGGCAGACGCGCTCGCTGAGCCGGACAGCTGCCGCTGCCTTCCTGCACCGCGAGGCGGAAGGTGCCGGGGCCACTGCGCCGGGAAGCAGCGGAGCGTAGTGGAGCCTGCGGCCTGATGGAGCAGATTGCCAGCCTCCCGTTCGGGCTTTCGGTGCTCATCTTGTTTGGCATTGTGATGCTGCGCGCCAACGCCACGTATTGGGCCGGCCGGGCCGTGGCCGCCGGCGGCCGGCACACCCGCTTGGCGCGCCAACTGGATTCGCAGCCGATGCGCCGGGCGGAGGCTGTCATCGCGCGCTGGGGAGCCCCCGCCGTCGCGCTCTGTTTCCTCACCGTGGGCATCCAGACCGCGGTCAATGCCACGGCGGGGCTGGGGCGGATGCCGCTGCGCCGATATCTGCCAGCCGTGGTGATCGGCTCGGTGTTGTGGGCGTTACTCTACGCCACCGTCGGACTGGCGGCGCTGGAAGCCTGGCTGGCCGCGACCGCCGGCTCCCCGGCGGGGATCGGCGTCGTGGTGCTGCTGGCCGTCGCGGTGGCAGTGGGAATCGTGCTGGCCCGGCGTCGTCGGCGGCGGGACCAGGCCTCAGCCTGATGCGCCGGCGCCGACCACGTGGCAGACGCCTCAGCCGGTAATCATCCGGCCGTTGGTGGCTCCGGCGGCGGAAACATTAGGCTAGGGGTATGCCCGCTTTCAGAAACCGTCGTGCCGCTGCCCTCCCCGCCAAACTTTCCCGCTCCTGGCTGCTGGCCTCCGCTGCGGACAAAGCGAATTTCGGCCCGGCGCTCGCCTCTGAAGCGGACTCGGTCATTTTCGACATGGAAGACGCCGTACCCGCCGCGGGCAAGGCCGAGGCCCGCGAACGCGTGGTGGAGGCGCTGTCCACCGGCATGACTGCCTGGGTCCGCGTGAACGGCATCGAAACCGAATACTGGGCCGACGATCTGGCCGCCCTGTCCAAGGCGCCGGGCCTACGTGGCGTCATGCTGGCCATGACGGAGAAGCCCGAGCAGGTCACGCACACCGCCATGCGGCTGCAGGCCGGCACCCCGGTCCTCGCCCTGATCGAGTCCGCCATCGGCATCGAGAACGCCACGGACATCGCCCGCGCGCCGGGCACCTTCCGGCTGGCCTTCGGCGTGGGTGACTTCCGCCGTGACACCGGCGCCAGCGATTCACCGATGGCGCTGGCCTACGCCCGCTCCCGGCTGGTGGTCGCCTCCCGGGTGGGCCAGCTGCCCGGCCCGATCGACGGCCCCACCGTGGGCGCACTCGGCGAGGAACTGCTCGAGGCCTGCAAGGTGACCGCGTCCATGGGCATGACCGGCAAGCTCTGCCTGCTCACCGATGCCGCGGACACCATCAACCAGGGGCTCTCGCCCAGCGACTCGGAGATCAAGTGGGCGCACGAGCTGCTGGACGCGCACGCGGCCGGCGCCGTGGTGGGCGACGGATCCTACCTGCCGCGCCTGGCCCGCGCCGAGAAGATCTCCTCGCTGGCGGATTCCTACGGCCTCTGGAACGCGTAAAGCGCTAGGCTCGGCCCTGCCCGGCTTCGGGCCGCCCGACGGCGGTGCCTCCGACGGCGTCGGCCCGCAGTACCGCGGGGGTACTTGCTTCGGGTCAGTCCCGGGCGAACAGCTCGCGCAGGCTCAGCGCCGGACGTCCGGTCAGCAGGTCCACGTCGTGGGTCACCCGGTCCAGCTCCCCGGCGGCGATCGCCGTATAGGTGCTGACCCAGGCGTCCACCTGCCAGTCCGGGGCGCCGTAGGGCGCGCGGCTGGCGTACGCCTCCTCCAGCGTTTCGTCGAGGAACGACGTCGGACGGCCGGTTGCCTCCGCGATGGCCGCTGCCGCTTCGGCCAGGGTCACCGATTCCGGACCGGTCAGCTCGTAGGTGAAGCCGGCGTGCGGCATCGGTTCGGCCAAGATGGCCGCGGCCGCCCGGGCCACGTCTGCGCGCGCCACAAACCCGGCTTTTCCCTCGCCTGCCGGCCCTCGGATCACGCCGGCCTCGTCGGCGAAGAGCGGCAGGATGTCTGCGTAGAGGTTGTTGCGCAGCAGCGTGTGCTTCAGGCCGGACCCGCGAAGTTTCTCCTCGGTGGCGAAGTGGTCGCGTGCCAGCGTGAAGGTGGCGTCCTCGGCCGCGCCGATGAACGAGGTGTAGACGATGTGTTCCACGCCCGCGTCGATAGCGGCGTCGATGAAGGTGAAGTGCTGCTGAAGCCTGTCCTCGGCTTCGGCCGCGGAGACCATGAACAGGGTCTCGATGCCCTCCAGCGCCGCGGTCGCGGCGGCCTTGTCACCGTGCCCGGCGCGCGCCGTCGTCGTTCCCGGCAGTTGCGGCGCTCGGGAGGGATCGCGCAGGATCAGCCGAAGCGGCAGGTTCTGCTCCGCCAGCAAGCTGGCCACCAGCCCGCCCACTTGGCCAGTGGATCCGGTGATGGCAATCGGGGTTGCCGCAGGGGAGTCGGGTGCGCTCATGGGTACAGCATATTAGCCCGCGGCACCACCCGGCAGGCGAGGTGGCCGACCGCGGCTGTTCCCTGCCACCCGGCCGGGCCCTGCCACCGGCCCGACCTTGCTGCCCGGCGGCCGGCCGCCTGCGGCCCGCTACCGTCCTGCTAACGTGGGGACGTGCCAGCAGTCCAGAGTCCCGCCGGTCCGCCGGCGTCCGCCGGCAGGTTCGCGCCCAGCCCCTCCGGTGAACTGCACATCGGCAACCTGCGCACCGCGATGCTGGCCTGGCTCTTCGCGCGCAGCAGTGGACGCCGCTTCCTCATCCGGGTCGAGGATCTGGACCGGGCCCGCGCCGGCTTTGAGGCCCAGCAGCTCGAAGACCTGGCCGCCATCGGACTCGACTGGGACGGCGAGGTGGTGCGGCAGACCGACCGCGGGCCGATCTACCAGCGGGCCCTCGAGCAGCTGGCCGGGGCCGGTCTGGTCTACGAATGCTTCTGCACCCGGCGGGAAATTGCGGAAGCGCCCAGCGCTCCGCACGCCCCGGAAGGCGCCTACCCGGGGACCTGCCGCAACCTGACCGACGCCGAACGCGAGGAGCGCCGCCAGGGCCGGCCCGCCGCGCTGCGGCTGCGCGCGGACACCGCCAGCTACACGGTCGCCGACCGGCTGCACGGGGACTACACCGGTTTGGTGGACGACTTTGTGCTGCGGCGAAATGACGGTGTGCCCGCCTACAACCTCGCGGTGGTGGTGGATGATGCGGCCCAGGGCGTTGACCAGGTGGTGCGCGGCGACGATCTGCTGTCCTCCGCACCGCGGCAGGCGTATCTTGCCCAGCTGCTGGAGTTGCCGCCGGTGGAATACGCGCACGTGCCGCTGGTTCTGAATGAACGACGGCGGCGCCTGGCCAAGCGAGATGGTGCGGTGACGCTGGGGGCACTGGCGATGGTCGGGTTCAACTCGGCCGCCGTGCGCGGCATGCTGCTGGAGTCACTGGGCCTGCCGGACGTGCCGCTGGACCGGTTGGCCGCCGACTTCCGGCCAAAGGCGCTCCCGCTTCAGCCGTGGATCTTCGACCCGCCGCAGGTGGCACTCTCCCGCGGCTGACTTTTCCGCACCTCGACCTTCACGCGGAGTTTGCCCGGGCTTTCCCCGTCCGCGCTAGCGTGAGGGCGTGGGCGGACTCTTCGTGGCGTTGGGCGACAGTTTTACCGAGGGGGTCGGGGACTACAACCCGAACTTCCCGAACGGGGTCCGCGGTTGGGCTGACCGGGTGGCCAAGCAACTGGGCAGGCAGGACCCGGAGTTCCGCTACGCCAACCTTGCGGTACGCAGCAAGCGGCTGCACCAGATCATTGCCGACCAGTTGGAACCGGCCATCGCCATGCAGCCCACGCTGGTCTCCTTCTACGCGGGCGGCAATGACATCTTGGAGTTCAAGCGGAGCATGCCCGAGCTGCTGGCGGAATACGAATCGGCCATCAGACAGCTGTCCGAGACCGGCGCGCGGCTGATCCTTTTCACCGGGTTCGAGGTGATGTTGCCGCCGGTGCTGGAACCGATGCGGCGGCGCAACTGGACGTTCAACGAGGCAGTCCGGGAAATGTCCCGCCGCTACGATGCCGTGCTGGTGGACCACTGGGCGTTCGAGCGATACCAGGACCGCCGGATGTGGGACACGGACCGGCTGCACATGTCCCCGCTGGGGCACAGATACATGGCCGCCCGAGTGCTCGAGGCCCTCGGCGTCGACCACACCCTCCGGCTGAAGCAGCCCGAGCCCCTGGTGCCGGCCGGTTGGCGGCAGGCGGTCCGCCGCGACCGCGATTGGCTGCAGGAGTGGGTGATCCCGATGTTCGGGCGCAAGTTCAAGGGCGTCACCTTGGGAGACAATCTGCCGCCGCGTTGGCCGGAGCCGGTGCGCGTCTCGCGCGGTCTGAAGAAGCTCGCCAGGCAGCGTTCTGCCGCCCCGGCTGGCTGAAGAACCGCCCGGTTGCCGCTCCAGACCCGCCGTTTGCCGAACACGCAGACATAAACGGAATGGTTGTGCCGGCTTATTCGGCAGCGGTTGTACGCTGTTGCCACGAAAGAGGCCTGCGGCGATGCCGCATCGTCGGGTAGGGAGGCTGCCGCCATGACAGTCCAGGAACCGCGCGAGCCGGTGCCGGCGCTCGCTGTTCCGGCGGCGTTCCAGGAACCCGTCGCCAAGGTCCGTGCCGGCTGGGTGACCGCCGTCGTGCTCACCAACCTCGGCATCAACGCGGCGTTCTTCGGCCCGCTGCAGGTCCTGCTGGCGCAGCAATCGCAGACCTTCGACGCGGTGAATAAGGAAGCAGTCCTCGCGCTGGCCACCGGATTCGGCGCTGCCGTGTCGCTGGTCGCGAATCCGATCTTCGGCGCGCTGAGCGACCGCACCACGTCCCGGTTCGGACGACGGGTGCCATGGGCGCTCGCCGGCGGTGTCCTGGGCTTCGCGGCACTGCTGCTGCTTTCCGGCGCGCCCAACATCGCCGTGATGGTGATCGGCTGGTGCCTGGTGCAGGCCGGATGCAACGGTGCCTACGCGGCCGTCACCGCCAGCATCCCGGACCGTGTGCCCCGGCGGCAGCGCGGCCAGATCGGCGGATTGGCCGCCATCGGGCAGACGCTGGGCATCGTGATGGGCGCCGTGTTGGCAAACGTGGCCGGCGGCTTTGCCGCCGGTTACATCTACTGCGCCATCTTCCTGCTGGCCAGCATCGTCCCGTTCGTGATTGCCGGCCGGGATACGCCGCTGGATAAGAAAGACCGCCAGTCCTTCGCTTGGTCAAGGTTCCTCAAGAGCTTTTGGATTTCCCCTGCCAAGCATCCGGATTTCGGCTGGGCATGGCTAACCCGGTTCCTGGTCAACCTGGGCAACAACATCTTCACCCTCTACCTGTTTTTCTTCCTGCAGGACGCCGTGGGACATCCGAACCCCGCCGCCGGCGTGCTCCTGCTGACCGGTATCTATGCCGCCACGGTGGTGCTGATGGCCTTGCTCGGCGGACCGCTGAGCGACCGGGTGGGACGGCGCAAGCCGTTCGTGATCGCGTCCTCGGTGACCATCGCGACTGCCTCCGTCATTGTGGCCGTTGCTCCTGCGTGGCCGACGGTGATCGTGGCTGCGATGGTCCTCGGGGCGGGCTTCGGCATGTTCCTAGCCGTGGACTTCGCCCTGCTGACGGAGGTTCTGCCCAGCGCTGCTGACCGCGGCAAGGACATGGGCGTCATCAACATCGCTGCCTCCTCGCCGCAAGTCATTGCCCCGCTGATCGCCGCCCCCACCGTGCTCTACCTCGGCGGCTACACCGCGCTGTTCGCCCTGTCCGCCGTGATCGGGCTGCTGGGTGCGGTCTTCGTGGTCAAGATCAAGGGCGTGCGCTGATCAGGGCGGCCCCACGGCCAGGCAGAATGACGGCGGCGGGTGGTTGCGTGACGCCACTACTCGTGGTCGGAGAAGAGGACTGGGTTTAGTCAACGACCTCGAACGTAATGGTCTCGGCGAGCCCCCGCCGTGCCTCGGCCGCGGTGACCTTGGCTGTGCTCGCCACCCGCCACGCCGGCCGGCAATTACGGACCCACAAGGCATTACGAAGCGTCCATATATGACCCAGATCATACATTTGCTTGACACGTTGTAAAGTTTCCGGTCACACTGTCATGGACGCCTCAACGTTGAGGCGCCGCCCGCGCCGGGTGCCCTGCCGGTGGCGCCGTAGGAGAGCGCCGAAGCGGCCATCTGAGCCGCGCCGACTTCACGCCACCCGCCTGACATTCCCCGAGGAGAACACAGTGACCGCACCTCTCGAATCAGACATCGATATTTGGAATGACGACGTCCTTGTCGACCCTTACCCCACGTACGCCGCGCTGCGCGAGCAGGCCGGCGTCGTGCACCTGCCGAAGAACGACCTGTATGTCCTGACCCGTTATGACATCATTCGCGACGCCCTCGGAGATCCGGAAACGTTCTCATCCACCAACCTTGGTTTCAACCCGATGGTGAACGAAGCGCTGCAGGGCACCTCGCTTGCCTCCGACCCGCCACTGCACACTCAGCTGCGTGCGACGCTGTCAGCGAATCTCACGCCACGCGCCCTGCGCGGCCTGAAGGTCACCATCGATGAGAAGGCGGACAAGCTCGTTGCAGAGCTCGTGGCCAGCGGCAGCTTTGAGGCCGTTGACTCCCTGGCTCGCGCCTTCCCGCTTGAGATCGTCGCCGACCTCATCGGCTTCAGCGGCCATGTGAAGGACAACATGCTGCGTTGGGGGCAGGCCGCCATGCAGGTCTTGGGCCCGATGAACCACCGCACCCAGGAGAGCTTCCCGATTGCCGGAGAGCTTTACGGCTGGTGCGCCTCGGTCACCGCCGACGACCTCGTGCCGGGCTCGATTGGGCGCGGCATCTTCGACGCCGAGACCCGCGGCGACATTCCCGAGGGGTCTGCCGGGCACATCATCCACCAGTACCTTGGAGCCGGAGTCGACACCACGATCGCCTCCATCGGCAATATCGTTGCGCTCTTCGGCCGCCATCCCGAACAGCTTCAACTCGTGCGTGAGAACCCGGAGCTCGTTTCGGCAGCCTTCGCCGAGGTGCTGCGCTACTGGCCCCCGATCCACATCTGGGGCCGTACGGCGACCCGCGACGTCGAGATCGACGGCGCTACCGTTCCCGCAGGAGCCCAGCTGGGCATCCTGTTCGGTGCCGGTAACCGAGATCCGCGGCACTATGAGAACCCTGACGTCTTCGACGTGACCCGCAATCCGGTAGACCACCTCACCTTCGGCTACGGGCCGCACGGCTGCGCCGGTCAAGGCTTGGCGAAGCTTGAGGCACACGCGATCATCGAAGCCCTCGCCCGCCGGGCGAAGGTCCTGGAGACCGGGGATGAGGTCCGGGTGCCGAGCAACATCACGCGCAGTCACGAGAAGCTCGAGGTCGTCAGGGTGGTGGCAGTATGAGGATCGAGCTCGACCGTCCCCGCTGCGAGGGGCACGGGCTCTGCGAGGAAGCCGCACCGACGCTGATGCACCTCGACGACGACGGCGAACTCGTGATCGATGTCCCCGAGGTGGACGGGGCGGAGCTGAATGCAGCGAAAGCGGCGGTCCGTGTTTGCCCGGTTGCCGCGCTTCGGTTGGCAGGCAAATGACGATGCGCCGGATCGTCGTCGTTGGCAACGGCATAGCCGGACTCACCGCTTGCGACTCCCTGCGTTCGAATGGCTTCGACGGTGAACTGACCGTCGTCGGTAGCGAGCCCCACCAACCGTACAGCCGCCCGGCTCTGTCGAAGGCGCTGCTGCACGGCGACGACGGGCTGCAATCCCACGAGCTGCCCGCGCCGACCCACGAAGCGATCGAGTTGCTCGGCGTGAGTGCCGCAGGCATCGACCCGGACGCGAAGCTCATTCGGCTCGACGGAGGCGATGAACTGCCGTACGACGGCTTGGTCATCGCCTCCGGCTCCCGCGCCAAGCGTCTCGCCGCGGAACCGCGGCTTGACGGCACCCCCCGGGAAATCATGCTGCGCACCATCGAGGACGCGATGGCCCTCAAGCAGCATGTCGCGGGTCGTCCCTCGGTTGTCGTGGTTGGCGGCGGGCCCCTGGGCATGGAGGTCGCCTCGGGTTTGCTGCACGTCGGTTGCCAGGTCACCCTCGTCTCAGACGCGGACCCCCTCTCGCGTCAACTCGGCGACTTCCTGTCCGGGGTCTTCACTTCTGCCGCCGCCCGGCGCGGACTGCGGGTGGTCAACGGCGGAAGGGCCCGCCTTATCGGCTCCGACGGCGGGACGCGGGTCGCGCTGGCCGACGGCAACCAGCTGGAAGCGGATCTTGTCGTCTCGGCCATCGGAGACGTGCCGAACATCGACTGGCTGGCGGGCTCGGATCTCCTCGTTGACGGGGCTTTGCGCGTCGATTCACGCGGCCGTCTCCGGCCGGACATTGTCGCCGCCGGAGACGTGGCGTTTTTCCCCACCCGCCACGGGCTAGCACGGGTGCCGTTGTGGACGAGCGCGATCGACCAGGCCAAGACCGCGGCCGCCGGCCTGCTCAGGGGCGACGCCGCGCCCGAGCTCGACTTCCAACCGTACTTCTGGACCGAGGGATTCGGACTGTCGCTGAAGTCGGTCGGTTTCACACCGGTCGCCGGGATGCCGGACTACCAGGAGTCAGGCGGCGAGATGGACTCGATGCTGCTGCACTGGGAGAACGCGGACGGGTCCGGCACCGCCGCGGCGATCAACTACCGCATCCCCATCCCGAAACTGCGGCGGCTCGCCAATGCTGGACCGGCGGCCCTGCGGCCGGCAGCGCCGGCCAAGCTGTGAGCCGGTGCCGCAACTTTCAGCACGGCTGCCGCCGCCGAGGCGTCGCTCTTCCTGCCCAAGGGGTCCTTGCGCCACCGATAGGATTGCCTCATGCCGTCGCTGCGAGAAGCTCAAAAACAGCTGACCCGCGACAGGATCGTGGAACGGGCGCTCAAACTCTTCACCGAAAAGGGCTACGCCGCGACGACGATCGACGAGATCGCAGCCGCAGCCGGTACAACCAGGGTGACGTTCTACGCGTACTACCCCTCGCGCTACGACCTGATGCGGGACTTCATGGCACGCGTCAATGCCGTACTGGACCGCGAGAACGGGCCTGGCCTCGCTTCCACCGCCCCGGAACTTGTGGACGTGGTGCGTGCGGGCAAGCTCTCGGGCATCCTCGACTGGCTCGAGTCGCGCGCTGCGCTTTGGCCGGACTTCCGCCCCTATCTTGACGTGCTCGATGAGGCTGCCGCGGTCGACCGGGAGGTGCGGGCACTGCTCAAGGACTGGCGCGAGGAAGTCATCTCCGACCTGATCCGCGGGATGCAGTTGGCCGGGCGGTTCTCGGAGGAGACGCACCACGTCCGGGGAATGCTCGCCTTCACGCAGCTCAACTACATCTCCACGCTGTGGACCAGCCGCAGGTTCGATCCGAACCGCGATGAAGCACTCGGGGTGCTCGCCGAAAGCTGGTACCACCTGCTCTGCGACGAAGACTGAGCCCGCGCGGCGTCGCTTCGGGCACGAAACCGACACGACTTCGCGGTCATGCGCATACGCATCTACAGTCGTCTATTTAGTTGAGGCGCCAGCCTTCTGCCAAGGGCGACGGGTAGCGGGGCGCGGGCAGGGCAGCCGCTCCGCATGTCGCCATAGACAGCTTGCTTACTATTTTCGTCTGTGCTTAGGGTAAGGCTGAAGGCGAAATGAAAGGACAGCAACGGCTGACCGGCGCTGAAGCAACCGACGAGGAGGGGGAACCTTTCCTCTTCAGTTCATCCAGACACAATGACCGCCGCGGCGCACCTGCGGGGACGAGACACAGCCCGGCCGGGCGTCGACCGCGGCCGAGGGCCGATAGCGGCGTCCTGCCGGCGGCCCTGAAAAGGAGGACAGATGAAGGCACTGACATGGCAGGGAAAGCGCTCGGTGAGCGTCGAGGAGGTTCCGGATCCCCGGATCCAAGAACCCACGGACGCGATCGTCCGCATCACCTCGACAGCCATCTGCGGTTCCGACCTGCACCTGTATGAGGTGCTCGGCCCGTTCATGGACAAGGGCGACATCATTGGTCACGAGCCTATGGGGATCGTCGAGGAAGTCGGTTCCGCCGTCACGCATATCAAGGCCGGCGACCGCGTTGTCATCCCTTTCAACGTCTCTTGCGGCCATTGCTTCATGTGTAAGCAGGGACTGCAATCGCAGTGTGAGACCACCCAGGTCCGGGAGTACAACAGCGGCGCGGGTTTCCTGGGCTATTCCCGCCTCTATGGCTCGGTGCCCGGCGGGCAGGCCGAGTACCTGCGCGTTCCCCATGCGGATTATGGTCCTATCAAGGTCCCTAACACGGGTGAGGACGAGCGCTACCTCTTCCTGTCCGACGTTGTGCCCACCGCTTGGCAGGCCGTGCAGTATGCTGCGCCCCCGGAGGGCGGCTCCCTGGCCGTGCTGGGCCTGGGCCCGATCGGCCAGATGTCCGCCCGGATCGGCCGGCATCTGGGCTACCGCGTGCTCGCGGTTGACCCGGTCGCCGAGCGACGCGCCATGGCCGAGCGACACGGCGTTGAGACGCTGGACTCTTCCGGCGACGTCGCCGAGCGGCTGAAGGACCTCACGGACGGCCGCGGCCCTGACTCCGTGGTGGACGCGGTCGGAATGGAGGCCCACGATTCACACGTGGCGGGCCTGGCACACAAAGCGGTGGGGCTGCTGCCCTCCCCGCTGGGACGAAAGGCGATGGAGACGGCAGGGGTGGACAAGCTTGACGCTTTGTACACCGCCATCGACGCCGTACGTCGCGGCGGCACGATCTCGATCAGCGGGGTATACGGCGGTATGAAGGATCCCTTGCCGATGCTCACGATGTTCGACAAGCAGCTCCAGCTGCGGATGGGCCAGTGCAACGTGAAGTCCTGGATCGACGATCTGCTGCCGCTGGTCGACGACCCTTCAGACCCGCTCGGCGTCCTCGACCTCAAGACGCACACCGCGCCCCTGAACGAGGCCCCGGCGATGTACGAGATGTTCCAGAAGAAGCAGGACGGCTGCATCAAGGCGGTGCTTAAGCCGTAATCCTGGCACTCGCGACGGCCACGGGCCGGCGTCGGGCCCTTGGCTTCCGCCACTGACCGGAGGACGATTAAAAGGTCGAGGTGAAGGAGGTTTGTGATGTGCTACTCCTCGAACAGGGATTTCGGTTGGCGCTTCAGGAGGGAAAACGAGCGCGCTCCGGAGACCCGCCGGGAAGACCAGGACGCCAAGGGCGAGACCTGGACGAAGTCTGATGACTCCGAAGTGAAGGCTTTCCTGGATCAGTCCCCAGCCGACGAGCCGACCAGCGACCGGACGTTGTAGCCGAGTACCTTGATTAACGATTGAAGCCCCGCGGTCACCCTGCGGGGCTTCAATCGTGTCCGGGGTTGACGCTGTGACCGCCCGAAGAGCAGGGTTCCTATGCTGTAGCAGACCGGTGGTGAACCCGGATCCGCCGCGTTGAATGCCGCTTTGTCTTTTCTTGGTGTCATTGGAGTCATATTCTGGAGCCGTTGCAGCTTGCTTTTGAAAGATAGCCCGACCCTTCGGAGCCGGCCCCTCGCTCAAGAAGGAGGCGCGCGGTGGCCCGTATCCAATTGCTGGGCACCGGCGGTACTATCGCCTCGCGCAGCCAAGGCGCGCGGGGAGCTGTCGCTAGCGACGCCTCGTCCGCGCTGGCCGATACGCAGTACGGCGACATCTCCGTCCGCGCCAGCGACGTACTAACCATCGGCAGCTACCGGCTGGATCTGGCAGACCTGCGCCGGATCGCCGAGGCGGCCGGGCAGGCCCTCGCGGATCCAGATACCGACGGCGTGGTGGTCACCCATGGAACGGACACACTGGAGGAAACGGCTTTCCTGCTCGACCTCGTGCATGCTTCGCCCAAGCCGGTGGTGGTCACCGGTGCCCAACGGACTGCCGATAGTCCCGACGCCGATGGACCACGCAACGTCGCCGAGGCGGTCCGTGCAGCAGCCGACGAGCATTTGCGCGGGGCCGGAGCGCTCGTCTGCTTTAACGGAACAGTCCGCTCCGCACGGGGTGCCCGCAAGGTACACACCACGGCCGGCAGCGCATTCGGCGGCGGCACGGAAGTGGCGCACATGGCAGGCGGCCAACTGGTAGTGACAGCCACGCCCCGTCGCTACCCTCCGTTGCCGATGCCGTCGACCGGGTTCGATACAACCCGGGTGGAGATCATCACCGCCTACCCCGGCGCGACGCCGGACCTGTTGGACTACGCCGTGCAGCTCGGGAGCCGCGCCGTCGTGCTGGCCGGTACGGGGGTAGGCAACGCCGGGCCGGGGTTCGCCGAGGCCGTCAAGCGGGCGACGGGGGATGGCTGCATCGTCGTGCTCAGCACTCGCGCTCAGTGGGGACCCGTGGTCCCGACCTATGGAGATGGCGGCGGTATCGATTTGGTCGCGGCCGGGGCCATCCCCTCGATGGACCTCAACCCCTTCCAGGCGCGCATCCTCACCGCCGTCCTGCTTTCCTACGGCAAACCGCGAGATGAATTCCCGGCAGTGTTCGGAACCTACCTCTAAGAACATCCACCGCCACCAGAGGAGACATTATGTCCAAGAAAATCTACGTCTCGGTCGGTATCGACGTCGACGCCGTCGGCGGCTGGTTGGGTTCCTACGGGGGAGAGGACTCCCCGGGCGACATCTCCCGCGGGCTGTTCGCCGGCGAGGTTGGTGTGCCCCGACTGCTTCAGCTCGCCCAGCGTCGTGAGATGCCCGTGACCTGGTTTTGGCCGGGGCACTCCGTCGAGACATTTCCGGAGCAGTTCGACGCCGTCGTTGCTGCCGGGCACGAGATCGGGGTGCACGGCTATAGCCATGAAAACCCCATCGCCATGACCCGAAAGCAGGAGACCGAGGTCCTTGACTACTGCACCGACCTCATCGAGCAGCGTTCAGGGCGCAGGCCAGTGGGCTACGTGGCGCCCTGGTGGGAGTTCTCTCCGGTCACCAATGAGATCCTGCTCGAGCGCGGGTTCCTCTATGACCACTCGTTGATGCACAACGACTTCACCCCGTACTACGTGCGGGTTGGGGACAGCTGGACCAAAATCGACTACGAAGCCGAGTCGGCCCGGGAATGGATGAAGCCGCTGGTGCGCGGCCGGGAGACCGATCTCATTGAAGTGGCGGCGTCGTGGTATCTCGATGACCTGCCGCCGATGATGTTCATCAAGTCCAGCCCCAACAGCCACGGCTTCGTCAATCCCCGGGACATCGAGCAGCTCTGGCAAGACCAGTTTGACTGGGTGTACCGCGAGATGGATTACGCAGTCTTCCCCATCACGATTCACCCCGATGTCTCGGGCAAGCCACAGAACCTGCTCATGCTCGAGCGGCTGTTCGACCACATCCAACAGCATGACGGCGTCGAGTTCGCCTTCATGGAAGACCTCGCGCGGGACTTCGCCGCCCGCCACCCCCGAAAGGACTCCTGAGTCCTTGCGTCACGGAAAGCAACTGCCATGTCATCGCCTCGTTCCCCCGGCGGCCGCTCCGTCGAGCCGTGGAATGTCCCCATCACCAAGAAGACCATCACGCAGGTCTCAGTCGTCTGCTTTATCGCCTGGGTCGCGTCGGTCTATGACTACACCCTGTTCGGCACCCTGCTGCCGGTCATCGCCGAGGAGTTCGGCTGGTCAACCGCTCAATCGACGGCCGTCAACACCTTCGCAACGATCGGCGTTTTCATCGTCTCCCTGCTCGTCGGTACCATCCTCGACCGGATGGGCCGCAAACGAGCCCTCATCATCCTCATGCTCGGCGGGGCGGTGGCTTCCGGCCTGACAGGCCTCGCGGCCGGCGCCGTCAGCCTGATCATCATCCGCTCCTTCACCGGGTTCTCCATGTCCGAGGAGGTCGTCAACGCGGTCTACCTAAACGAGATCTACAAGGAGGCCAAAAGCCGGGGCCTGATGTACTCCCTGGTGCAGGGCGGCTGGCCGGTCGGAGCCCTCATCTCTGCGGGCCTCTCGGCGCTGCTGCTGCCGATCATCGGCTGGCGCTGGACCTTCGTGGTGGCAGCCGTCCTGTCCCTGGTCGTGGTGGCCATGGCCTTGCGGTTGCCCGAATCGCCCACCTTCGCCGCCATGCAGGAGGTCAAGCGCCGCCGTGCCAGCGGCGACGTCGACGGCGCCCACCGGCTGGCGGACGAACACGACCTCGAGGAGGCAGCCCACCATGCCACCGGTGTAAAGGATGTCTTTACCCCCGAGTTGCGCTGGCACACCATCCTTCTGTCCCTGTCGTGGTTCTTCAACTGGGTCTCCATCATGATCTTCTCGGTCCTCGGCACCACGATCCTGGTCGATGCCAAGGGGGTCTCCTTCGACAACGCCCTGGTCATTCTGGTCCTGGCCAACGCGGTGGGCTTCGTCGGCTACGTCTTCCACGGCTGGCTCGGCGACAAAATCACCCGGAAGCGCACCGTCGTCCTCGGCTGGCTGGCGGGCGGCATCGTCAGCCTGATCATGCTGCTGGGCCCGGGCATCCCGGGAATCATCATCCCGCTGTACGCGCTGACCCTCTTCTTCCTCACCGGCCCCTACGCGGCGCTGCTGTTCTACATGGGCGAGTCCTTCCCCGCCCATGTGCGGGGCATGGGCACCAACGTGGCCCACGTGATGGCGCCGGTCGGCGGCATCGCCGGCTCCGGTCTGCTATCCATCCTGCTCGCCGCCGGAGTGGATACCGGCTGGGCAGCGATCATCACCGGCACCGGTGGGCTGTTCATCTCGGCCCTGTGCATGGCCGGCACGCGCACCATCCGCGATGCCCATCAGAAGACGACGGTGATCGCATGACCACCAACGACACCGACCGCAAGAACAACAGAAGGACGGTGGCGGCGTGAACCGCGACGACGGACTCGAGGGCAAGGTGGCCGTTATCTCCGGCGGTGGCAGCGGGATCGGCCGGGCGCTCGCCGTCGCCTACGCCCGGGCCGGCGCCCACAGCGTGATCGGCTACCTCCCGTCCGATCCCCACGACGCGACGGACACGGTCCGTGCCGTCGAAGCTGCCGCCGGCCGCTGCGCCGCCGTCGCGATGGATGTGCGCCGTTTCGACGACACGGAGAAGCTGGCCCAAGCCGCGCTGGACGAGTTCGGCCGGCTGGACATCGCGGTGGCCGCGGCCGGCATTCTGCGACGGGCGCCACTGGCGGACATGACCGACCAGGCATGGGACGACATGATGGCCGTTGACCTTTCCGGCGTCCTGCGGGTCTTTCGCTCCTGCAGTACACGGATGGACCGAGGCGGTGCGATGGTTGCGACGTCCTCGATCGCGGGCGGCGTTTACGGTTGGGAAGAGCACAGCCATTACGCCGCCGCAAAGTCGGGCCTGCTGGGACTGTGCAGGTCTTTGGCTGTGGAGCTGGCCCCGCGCCGGATCCGGGTCAACGCCATTATCCCGGGGCTCATCGAGAGCCCGCAGTCCCTGGACCCGGTGAACTCGCTGGGACGGGAAGGCCTCGACGCCGCCGGCTCCATCATCCCGTGGGGCCGGGTAGGCAACGTCGACGAGGCCGCTCGCGCAATCCGGTTCCTCACCAGCGACGACTCGGCCTACATCACGGGACAACAGCTCATTGTCGACGGCGGGCTGACCGTCCGCTGGCCGAGTTGAGCACCGGAGAGGGATTTCAGATGGAAAAACAGCTGGCAGACAAGGTCGCCGTCATATCCGGCGGAGGCAGCGGCATCGGTGCTGCGATCGCGCTGCTCTTTGCCCAGGAGGGCGCCGATGTGGCGCTGCTGGACCGGGACGAACAAAGCGCCGCGGCCGTAGCCGGCGAAGCTGGCAGCTTCGGCGGCCGCAGCGCAGCCCTAGCAGTGGACGTCACCAACGGCGACGCCATGCGGCGGGTGATGGACGACGTCGCAGCAACGTTCGGCGGCATCGACATCCTGGTCAGCGCCGCAGGCATTCTCGACGAGACGCCGCTGCTGGAAATGAGCGAAGCGACCTTCGACAAGACGCTCGCCGTGGACCTCAAAGGCGTGTTCCTAGCCGCGCGTTGGGCCGCGCCCCACATGGTGGAACGCGGCGGAGGACGGATCATCAACATCGCCTCGCAGCTCGGGCTCAAAGGCGGCGTCGGCTTGACCCACTACGTGGCCGCCAAGGCAGGGGTGATCGGCATGACCAAGGCCATGGCACTGGAGTTGGCCGAGCACCACATCCTCGTCAATGCGATCGCCCCGGGCCCCATCTTCACTCCGTTGATCGAAGGACTCTCCGAGGAGTGGAAGGCCGCCAAGCAGGCGGAGCTTCCGATCGGCCGCTTCGGACACGTCCACGAGGTAGCGCCCACGGCCTTGCTGCTGGCTTCCTCGCCCGGTGGAGACCTCTACACCGGACAGACGCTGGGTCCCAACAGCGGGGACGTGATGCCGTAATCGGGTCGAAGGTCGTGGGGCGGCGAGCGTGCCCTGCGTAAAGACATCAACGGGGTCTTTCTCGCCAACACATCGGTCGAAACTGCGGCGGCTGGCCATTTTGGTGCCGGCGCGGGACTTTCCCGGACTCGGCGGTGGTTATGCCGCAACAAGAGTTGCTCCGCGACAACCTCCGATCATTTCTACAAGGCGTAGAATTGAGGTGTCCGGTCCGCTCGCCAGAGAAAGGACGGTCATGGACTTCTTCCTCGGGCTGCCGCTGGGCTGGGCGATCGCCGCGCTCTTCGGCGGTGCGATGATCCGGTCCAACGCCACGTACTGGCTGGGCCGCGGTGTTGCCACTGGCTGCCGCCACACCCGGCTGGAGAAGCATTTGGACGGTCCGCTGATGCGCCGGGCGGAGGCGATGATGGCCAAGTTTGGCCCGTTCGCCGTAACGCTGTGCTTCCTGACCGTCGGTCTGCAGACCGCCGTGATCGGCAGCTCCGGCATCGCGCGCATGCCGCTGCGCCGCTTCCTGCCCGCAGTCATCGCCGGTAGCCTGCTCTGGGCCGTCCTCTACGCCACGGTCGGATTGGCCGCGATCGCGGCCTGGTTCGCCCTCATCCTCGCGTCCCCGTGGGCTGCGGCAGGCGCAGCGGTGGCCATCGCCGTCGTCGTGCCGTTGTTGGTGAGGCGGAGGCAGCGCGCCCAGCGCCATCAGGAGGCGGACGACGGCGGTGCTCTGGTTGGGCGGGAACATCCCGTGGAGCGGTTGCAGGCCGCCGCCGACCGCGATCTTCTCGATCGACCGAGAGACCCTCACGCTCCGGCGCGCGAAAGGGACCACACCCGCCGACGGTGACCGCGTGCTGGCCACCGCAACGTCCTCGCCCCGCGCAGCGAACATTGCGACTCCGCTCGCTGCGCACGCCGAGCCGGTGGATCCCGCCGCAAGTGTCATCCGCTGCGGGCGATGGTCCGACGGTGCGGGCGGAGGATAATGGTGCGCGATGAGCACGGTGCACCATCCTTCCGCTCCGCGGCGTGGGCAGCGCCTGTGGGCGCTGCTGCGTCCGGCATTGACCGGCATCGCCCTGGTGGTGGTTTATTTCACCATGCCGCTTAACCGGCAAGGCTCTGTCCCTGTGCTTTTGATCGGCCTCGGCGCGCTGACCGCACTGGTCGCCTGGCAAATACGGGCGGTGACCACATCGCCGTCACCGCGGCTGCGCGCCGCCGAGTCGCTGGCAACGTCGATCCCGCTTTACATTGTCTTATTCGCCATCTCCCACGCGACCATGTCCTCTTGGGACCCGGATTCCTTCTCGGAGCCGCTGGACCGAACCGACGCGTTGTACTTCACCATCACCACGCTGGCCACAGTGGGATATGGCGATATCGTCCCGGTGTCGGAAACCGCCCGAGTCGTTGTCACGGTGCAAATGGTCACCGGCTTGGTGCTTCTAGGGCTGGTGATCAAGATGTTTTTGGGTGCCGTGGAAGTCGGCCTCAGGAACGCCCAGGCCAAGCCTGCCGGCAAAACGGAGCCCGACGGGCCCGCCCCAGGCCAGGAGGACGGCGAGCACACCCAGGCTGACGGGCCTGAACCCGGCATTGGCGGAACCGCCGACAGCGGCCCCGCCGGCCGGTAAACGACAGGCTGGACAGGCCAGTGCTACCAGTCAGCACCGGGATTCGTTGGCGCTGTCCCCGGTGTTGCGCCCGGTGTTGAGCCGGGCATAACGCCGCCCGTTGTTGCGCCAGACGAACTCGGCTGCTCAAACCTGAGGGCCCGCGCCTTGACGTGTTCGAACTCTTGCTGGTTGATCGCGCCGGAGTCCAGCAGTTCCTTGGCTTTTGCTATCTCCGCAGTAGGGCTAGCGCCAGCCACCCCGCGGATGTACGACTCGGTGTCCGTGCGCATCGCCTGCGATGCTTCGTGGCTGCGCTCGGCCATGCCCCTGCCACGGGCGATCAGATAGATCAGCGAGGTCAGGAAGGGCAGGAAAAGCAGGAAGATCAGCCACACTGCCTTCAGCCACCCGTTCAGCGATTTGTCACGGAACAGGTCGGTGATGATTCCGAACAGTACGAAGAGGTAGGCGATGAAAGCGAACGCCCAAAAGAACCACCAGATTGTGTCCCAAAAGGATTCCCCAAAGTTCATGGCACCCACCTCCGATTTCCCGGCACCGCCGCACCGGATAGCCTAGAGCCCTTCCAGAACGTGGGCGCAGTCTACAACCTTGCCGGGCAGGACCGTCAAGACCCCGGCGTGCGGGCGGCGGGGTTTTAGCCGCCGGAGCCCGTGCATCCGGCCCGTCTGCGTCCGGTCCCTGCGGCGCCGAGCCATCATCCGACCGCGGAAAGGCCGGGCGATCCCTATTAGTGTGGGGTGGGTGGAACCCCAGATTATTGCGACAGTCGTCTCCGGTCTGCTCATCGCCGTCGGCATTGCCGGCATCGTCGTGCCCGTTTTGCCCGGCACCATCACCATCGGCATCAGCCTGCTGGTCTGGGCCATTGCCCTGCAGAACACGGTGGGTTGGGTGGTCTTCGCCGTCGGCATGGTATTCGTGGCCGCCGGCATGCTGGCCAGCCTGGTGCTCACGGGCCGGCGGCTGAAGCAGCGGCAGGTGCCCAACTGGTCCATTATGGTCGCCGTACTGACGGGCGTGGTGGGGATGTTCGTGATTCCCGTGGTGGGGCTGTTCATCGGCTTTGCGGCCGGCCTGCTGCTCAGCGAATATGCCCGACGGCGGCGCTTCGGCCAGGCGGTCGAAGCCAGTTGGGCGGCGCTCAAGGCCGTGGGCCTCGGCATGCTGGTAGAGCTAGGCTGCGCGTTCGCCGCCGGGGCCGTCTGGGTGGTCGGCGTGCTGGTGCAGTTCGTCTAGAGCTCAGTCCTGCTTGAGCAGTCCGGTGGTCCGGTAGGGGATGACCTCGCGGAGGAACATCTGCGTGGACGTGCGGGTGATGCCGGGGCAGAACCGGATCTCCTCGCTCACCCGGTACAGGTCGTCCGGGCTGTGCGCCACCACCCGGATCAGCAGGTCAGTATCGCCGGCTGGGGCATGGCATTCAAGCACTTCGGGAATCTTCCGCAGGGCTTCCACTGCATCATTGAGCTTGCTCTGGTCCAGTTCGGCGCTCACCAACGCCATCACCCCGCGGTCTAGCGCCTGCGGAAGCACCCGGGCCGAGTGGGTGCGCAGAGAGCCCGAGGCTGCGAGGCGTTCCAGTCGGGAGTGGACGGTGCCGCGCGCCAGGCCGAGCCGCTGCGCCAGCATCATCACCGGGACCCGAGGGTCCTCGTCCAGCGCCAGCAGGATCCGCCGGTCGGTGGCGTCCAATTGCTGCAATGTGACCACTTCCTGTCGATTGATGGCCGAGTGCTTGAACAGTCTGATCAAGTATAGAGCAGCCTCTTGCACGGATTGTAGCCGTGCTGTTGGAATAGTCATCAGATCGGGCGAAGCCACAAGCCGCAGCCCGCTGAGGTGCACAGTCCCAGTTCACGACGCCGAGGCAGTGTTTGCGGGCCCGCGAAGCCCGGACCTTGTTGTTCACACAGCCGAAGACCCCTGCCAGTCCGGATTCCGGACCGCCAGGGGTCTCGCTGGTTAAGGGGTCTGGAGCGGGCTAAGGGCAGGGCTTCCAAGACTGCCCGCCCGGTGCGTAACAACGCGGTCCCGTGTACCCGGGGTAGGGATTGGAAGCCGGAGGCGCCGGAGCTGGCGCCTCCTGCTGTTGAAATTGGCGCTGACGCTCTGCGTCGGCAATTTGGGTTTGCCTAGCTGCCTCGGCAGCCTGTGCTGCAGCTTGTTCAGCGGCGACCCGTTCTGCGGCCGCGCGTTCCTTGGCAGCCTTCTTTTCCGCTGCTATGCGTTCAGCTTTGGCCTTTGCTTCTGCTTTGCGCTTTTTCTCGGCGGCCTTCTTTTCTGCAGCAGCCTTCTCTTCGGCCGCTTTCAGCTTGTCGCGCCGCTCTGATAGCTGCTCTTGTTTCGCTTCACCGGACTTGATGGTGGCACTAATTTGGGAGGTCAGTCGATTTCGTTCAGTCGTCGCTAGAGCTGCCCAAAGGATTGCATCGGCAGTGTTAGTGGCTGCATGGAGGCTGGACTCAATAGATTTCGCGGCAGCGAGGGCAGCGGCCAAAGCCGTGAGCGTTTCGCCTGTTGCCGAGGAGGTATTTTCTGGCGTTGCGGCCATCGCCGCCTCGACTTGCTCGACGGCTTCCTCAACTTGTCCGGGAATCGTGCAGCCGATGGAAGGGTCGTACATGCCCAAGTCCGACGCCTCCGCTTGTGCCTGAGCCTGTTGAACCTGGCTGAGGTATTTCTTGTTGGGCTCGTAGTAAACAGCATGGCCGAGGCCGCGTCGGGCAATTTCTGCGTTGACTAACGAGTCGCCGACAAAGACCGCGGCTAGCGTGCGTCCGTATCGGTCCTTCCGCTCGATGTCGAAGGCGAGCCGGACCTTGGTCCCGGGAGGAACAATGTTTTCGAGGGTTTGCGTGGCTTCCGTGCCAAGACATTCCACAGGCTTGTTCGGATCTTTGGTCTCCGGCGTGTCTATATTCAGTAGCCGCACGGTTTCATCTTGGTGCCGGTAATTTATGACGAGGGTGTCGCCATCTACGATTCGGACGACTTCGCCGCGGTCTTGATTAATTGCACCGGCGACGGCCAAGCTGCCGGCCGCTATTGCAACCGCCGATACAGCGGCCACCGCCGTTTTCCCGATGACTGTGCTTGTGATTGCCTGCCATGCAGTTGACATGGTTGTGCCAACAGGTGCCACTTTTCCCCCAACGAATATATCTATTTTCGAAACTGCGAATGTCTATTCTCCCTCAAATTTGTGAGGACCTCATCGACGAGTGCACGCGCTCATCGATGAATGCAGCTTGTCTAGGGTCGCTGGTAGCCCGGGCGCGGACGGGTTGTCACTGGACTGGAAGAAACTCTATGAACGGCAAAAGGGGACATAACCGGCCGACTGCCCATGGGCAAAGATGTGTGGCAGCTGAGAGTAGGGGCGCAGGCTTAGCCAGCATTCGCCGGAGCGTCGCCGTTGAGCGGGGGAGTGTCTTGCTTTTCGCGCGGTTGGAAGAACCGCTTGTAGCCAAGGAAGAGCACGATAGCCAGGCCCACGGTCACCACGATGAACGAGAGAGTGGTGTTGCCGGACATGAAGCTGCGCGTGATGCTGTAGATCAGCGTGAACAGACTGCCGAACATGACGCCGTTGGCCAACACTCGGTTGCGCCTCTCCACCACCAGGCTCAGGCCGAGTAGAACGACCGAGCTGATCAGTGCCGCGACGGTGACGTTGCCGTTGTAGATTTCGGATGCTTCCTCGTACTCGCGGAAAGCTGCCTCCTGCTTCATCTGCAGCTCCCGCTGCTTCGCCAGTTCCTCATCCGTCGGGTTGGTCTTCTCGAAGATCATCTCCACCGGGTACTCCGGCACCTCCGGCGGGGCATAAAACGTGCGGATGCCCAGCCCTACGAAGAGCGCGATGATGACCCCTAAAAAGACCGTGTAGACGGCCTTGAGAACCTTGTTGTCCATGGGCAGAGTCTAGGGCGAGGGTACGTCTCGATTGCGCGGACGCCAGTGAGCGCTGCACATTCGTTATCAGAATGGGTGAACTGGGTCCCTGGGTCGGGGTGCTGCTTGTGCCGGGCACCACGGCAGTGTGTCTGACGCGCAACACTGCGTCCTGTCAGCTTGGCGATCGGCGCGCCACGGTCTTATGATCAAACGCAGTGGCACGGGGCTTTAGCTCAGTTGGTAGAGCGTTTCGTTCGCAATGAAAAGGTCAGGGGTTCGATTCCCCTAAGCTCCACTACACGAAAGGCCCCTACTTCCTTATAGAAAAAGGGAAGCAGGGGCCTTTCGCTTGTCTTGGACGAGTGACGACAATTGCCGGTTCAAAGCGCAATCAGGCCCGCTGCCGGGAGTTCGTGGCGAAGGCTAGGAGCCGGATGGCGAGCCGAAGTTGACCGGTAGGCTGGGCAGAAGGACTGGCGCCAGCCCGTCCCCTTCCTGCGCCGACTACTACGAGAGCGTTAGCCGATGCCGCTACTCACGGACCAGCCATCTACCCGGCGGTGGTGGTCATCCATCTGGACAAGAACGGCGATCGGTCTTGCACTGGTTCCTGCATACGTGCTGCTCTTACATCGGTTCGCTTATCTGTCTGAGAACGCCATCCGGACGGATTCCCAGACGATCGGTGCTGCGGTAGGCGACGTTGCGCTCTGGGGGGCAGCTTCGATGGCAGGCTTCGGGCTGTTCGGGATCCTGGCCGCGCTCTACTTCCCTAACGGACGCGCCGTCGTGCCGGCTTGGGCGCTCGTACTCTTGTTGCTGCTTGTCGTGCCGGCGATCTGGCTCCTTGCAGCACTGACGCAAGCTGCGATGACTCTTCCTGACGTCCCTGTCCACCCATCGGTTGGGACATTGGTGAGCGATATGTATCTGCCCGTGACGCTACTCGTTACAATCGTGGCGCTGGTCCAGCGGATGACGCAGCAGCCGGAACATCGGCGGTGGCGTTGGACGGCGTTGACGCTCGGCGTGGTTCCCTTCCTGGCGGTCACCATCCTGCAAGTGGTCGTGATAGCTGCGGATATTGGCTGAAGGGTGCCGGCCTTCGTTGGACCGGCAGTAGCCGGGAACCAGGTTACTGACCGATGGCGGTGCCCTGTTGCGCTGCCCGGCAAAGCTGCTCCCGCTGTTCCTCAGGGGAGAGCTTGTTCCAGACTTCGGTCTGCGTCCTGATCGCGCTCTCGGGCATGCCGATTGCGCGCATTTCTGCCGGGGAGACCACGATACTGTTCTCCGCGCCGATCATGTTCCGCTTATCCAGGTCGGCACCAGGACCGGTGGCATAGCCAGGGGAGCACGCAGCGAACCCTGCATCCGCGCCCGTGGCAGTGCCGGCCGCTGCTGCCGGCTCCGTGGCTGGCAACGAGGCGGTGGAAGCCGCTGGACTGACCGAGTCGGAGGAGAAGGACCCGCTGAAAAGCGAGCCCGCGCCCACAACCATTCCTGCCGTCAACAGTAAAACAATGGTCAGTCCGACCGATGGTCTCTTCAAGCTGAACCCCCAACATCAGGATCCGCCGATGTGAGAGCGGCGGCGACGATTATCATCGTCAGACTACGGCAGAGTGCGCCATACAGCACTTCCTGCACTTGCCTGCGCCGCCTGCTGGGCGAGATCCCCGGCCACGGCTTGGAACTAGGCTTGCGCCCAATTGAAATAGAGTTTCATCTCTTCAGGACCGGGGACTGCATTGGCCAAGACAACTTCATCATTCGGGCTGCTCTGTCACGCCCCTGCAACGAGCCTTCCATAGTGGCTGCGGGTTCTATAAGGATGGCCCAAACACACTACGCACCAGTCATTCTTGCTGGTCTGTAGTGGCTTGTGCCTGTTGCGTCGTATTGTTTCCATAGTCGATGACCGCGTGCACCGACGGGGTGGCCTGCCGCCCTCGCGGAGACAGCTCGGAGGCTAGCTGGGGTCGGACCAGCTTTGCAGCTCGATAAAGTTGCCCTCAGGATCACTTACGTAGCACCACGTGACCTGTCGTCCGTCGGCTGTCTGGAGTGTGACGATTTCGCCGACGTCCGCCCCGCCGTTTTCACGGACGGCTTCCCTGGCAGCAACGACGTCGTCAACTACGAAGGCGATGTGGCCCCATCCGGTGCGATTGGCCGCGGGTGTACCGCCCGCCATATTCTCGCCGTAGGTGTAGATCTCGAGGGTTGGCCCGGCATCACCGTGGCCGGGTAATCGCATGTGGACGCCGCGCAGGTTCGCCCCGGGTACAGCCGTGCCGCGTTCCAGATCGGAACCGGCGTAATCGCGCTCGGGTGGTACGAGTTCGCAGCCAAAGACGCGCCCATAAAAATCGGCAAGTCGTCGCCAATCGGTGGCGATGACGTTGATGTGGCCAAACCGGGCGCCGAAGGGTGCGCTTGTCATGACCTCGATGTTAGTACCACACACAGGCCTCGTTCCCTGGTCGCTTGCATGTCGTCCATGACGTCCTGCTAAAGCAGTCCAGCTACCCGGACTTGCGACGTTTTCCGGAGATTGCCTTACGCGGGGGCCCCTTCCGTCCGATTGCAACCGTTAGCACCTGTGGCCGCATTCCCGCAGCCGGGAGCACAACGAACGGATCCAGTTTGATGAAGTCCCTCATCCGCGCACTCCTCGGAGCAGCCCTCGGATCGTCCCTGCTCGCGTCAGCACTCGTTGTCAGCACCCCGGCCCAGGCCGCGGCACCGCTCAGCGCGACCTACCAGAGCTACACCGCCCCCAACGGCGTCAGCAGCCGATACCACGTCTACGCCGACGGTATCGACACGAAGAAGACCGTCGGGGTCCTGTTCGTCTTCCACGGAGACTACTCCCGCCCGGACCAGTCCTATGTCCACCACCCCAAGGGCTCCGTTATGAAGAAGATGGCGGCAGAGGCCGCCAAGAAGAACATGATCATGGTTCCCGTCATCACCCCGGATAAGAAGGGCGGCATCACTTGGTGGGAGAACGCCGACCGTAACGGGGACTGGTTCCGCTCTTTGGCGACGACCTTGATCGCTCAATACAAACTCGATTCCCGCCGCATCTGGCTCCACGGCTACTCTGGCGGCGCGGAGTTCATCACCTATGAGCTCCTCGCAGACCGCCAGCAATGGATTAAGGGCGGCGGGGCCACCATTGTTGGCGGCGGCGGATACGACGGTATGCAGACATCACCCACCGCTGCCGTGAAGAAAATGAAGCTGCACTGGATCAGCGGCAGCCTCGACGGCAAGGGCGGCACCAGTCTGAAGACCTGGTCTGCTCTGGACACCGCCAAGCGGGCAGAGAAAAAATACAAGGCCCTCGGGTTCACCAGCACGAAGATGACTGTCCTGCCGGATGTCACGCATTACACCTACAACATGCCGAAACTGCTGGCCAACGACCTGAAAGCCATGCCGGCCGCCTTGGCCCCGCCCAAGGCCAAACTAGGGGATGTCGTCGCCGTGGACTCTGCCGGCAAACTTTACATCTACCCGTCAGCCAAGGGGAGGGACCTGAACAAGCGCCGCTACGTTTCCGCTGGCTGGGGAACATCCCTGAACGTGGAGATCGCCGACTGGAATGCAGACGGCATCCAAGACCTGATCGCCAACTGGAAGGATGGCCAGCTTACCGTCGACTACGGGCTAAAGAACGGTGGCTTCAAACGCTCCACGCTGGGCACGAGCGGCTGGCAGCGCAACACCATTCTCGTCGCCCAGTGGAAGACCGCGGACAAGTTCCCAAGCATCATTGCCAAGAACCGCGACGGCAAGCTGTACTCGTACGTCAACAATGATGGCACCAAGCCAGGGCCGCGGAAGCTGCTCAGCTCCGGCAAGTGGAAAGGCCAGCAAGTAATGGCCATGGATTTCGACGGCGACACCAAGATGGATCTGGTCGCCCGCAATGCTGCCGGGCAGTTAAAGCTTTATCGTTCCAACGGCAAGGGCCGGCTCATCAAAGAGACCCGCAAGGTGGTCAGCGGTTCAAACTGGAACACCATGACGGACCTATCCGCGGCCGAAGGGCATCTGGCAGCCGGCCAGCCCGGCATTCTGGCCCGCGACAAGAAGGGCAACCTTCACTTCTACCCGGTCTCCTCAAAGAAGATTCAGAAGCGCGTCACCGTGGGGAATGGCGGTTGGATCGGTCTGAAACTCGGGTCATAGCCCCCGCGGGCCTGGGGCGCCGGAACGAAGGAGAATGCCATGGGATCCAGGACAGCCAAGTTTGAGAAAAGAAGCGAGATCCGGGGAGGCACTGAAGCCTACGCCTACTTGGATCCAAGAGCTTGGGCTAAGGTTCGCGGTCAACCCCAGTAGCTCAATCGACAGAAGTAATCTCTGTTAGAAGCGTTGTCGCTGCGGTCCCGGGCGTTGACCAACCAACGTATTCCGGCAGTTAGCAAGGAGGGCTCGACATGCGCAGATTTATCCAAGGCGGCTGGTTCTTTCTGGCGCTCGGTCTCGTCCTGCAGCTCAGCCGCAACGTGCGCATCGAAGGGTTCGTTTGGCAAAACGTGGGCGCAGTCGTCCTCCTCGTTGTCGGTGTGCTGCTGTTCCTCTGGCATCGGCCTTCACCCACAGTCGATACCGATGAGCCCGCCCACAGCTAGATGACCCTGACGCGCCTTGGCCGCGCACCTTGAGAGCTCGACAGCCGAAAGCGTGGACGGTGCGGGCAAGGCGAGGAGCTCACTAGCTCCGATCTCGTTTCGGAAATGATCTCGCCAACAAATAGGGCCCACAACCGGCGGCGTTCCCCTGCAGGGCAGGGAGGGCCAGCGCTGCTGGCATGTGGGCGGCACGACGGTGTGTCCGCCATCAATGGGCCCGGGACTTGCCGTAGACATGAAGGGATATGAAACGCATCCTCCTTGCCCTCGCCGCTGTGCTGCTGGCCGGACTGACTGCCTGCAGCCCCCCGGTCCTTGAAGCACCCGTTGTCACCGAATCACCCGTTGTCACCGAATCACCCTCTGCCACCGCGTCGTCGGCGGCGCCGGAGGCCAGTGCCCAAGCTAAGTCGGAGGCGCCCGAGCCCAAAGCTGAACAGGGACCCGCGGCCGGGACGGCACTGGAGCAGTTGGCCACCATTGAGGTTAAGGGCCGGGCGCCGAAGACCGGGTACTCCCGGGAACAGTTCGGCAAGGGCTGGAAGGATCCTGACCGCAACGGGTGCGACGCGCGCAACGACGTCCTTCAACGCGACCTGGACCATACTGTGCTCAAGACAGGCGGCTGTGTAGTGACCTCCGGCTTGCTGGCCGATCCGTTCACCGCGGCGACCATCGAGTTCGTCCGCGGCAACACCACCAGCAGCGCTGTTCAGATCGACCACGTCGTAGCACTGTCGGACGGATGGCAGAAGGGTGCGCAGCAGTTGGCCCCGAACCAGCGTGAAGCGTTCGCCAATGACCCGCTGAACCTGTTGGCCGTCGACGGGCCTACCAACGGGGACAAGTCCGACAGCGACGCGGCCACCTGGCTGCCGCCGAACAAGGCGTTCCGCTGCGAGTACGTGGCACTGCAGACTGCGGTGAAAGCCAAGTACGGATTGTGGATGACCAAGGCGGAGCGGGACGCGATCATGAGCATCCTCAGCACTTCGTGCCCGGACCAGCCGGTCCCGGCCGGCGGGGGAGCGGCCGTGCCGGCCGCAGTAGCTCCAGCCCCGGCTCCAAAGCCCGCCCCGGTCAAGGAGGCTCCTGCAAAGGCCCCGGCCGGCGGCAACGTCTTCTACCAAAACTGCACCGCCGTAAAGCAGGCCGGCGCGGCACCTATCAAGGCCGGTGATCCGGGCTGGGACACCAAGTTTGACCGCGACGGCGACGGGGTCGGCTGTGAGTCCTGACGAGGTGGGTAACTCATGACGAAAGGGGCGGCCTCCCTGGATGGGAGGCCGCCCCTGGCGGTATGACCGAGGTTAGTTGCCCTGCAGGGCAGCCTTCTCGGAGGCCTTAGCAGCCTTCCAATCGGCCTTGCCTTCGGCCTTGATTTCCTTCCAATCAGCCTGTCCCTGGGCCTTGGCGGCCTTCCAATCAGCATCCGCCTGAGCCTTGACAGCCTTCCAGCCAAGAGCCGGTGCTTCGTCGGCGGGTGCCTCTTCAGCCGGTGCTTCGTCGGCGGGTGCCTCTTCAGCCGGTGCTTCGTCGGCGGGTGCCTCTTCAGCCGGTGCTTCCTCGGCGGGCGCCTCTTCAGCCGG
>NZ_JBFBGZ010000006.1:227988-281042 GCF_040684925.1 Arthrobacter sp. NPDC089319
GGTGCTTCCTCGGCGGGCGCCTCATCAACCGGTGTTACGGGCAGCTCCTCCACTGGCGCCGGCTCCTCAACCGGCGTTTCGGGGGAAACCTGGTTGGCGACCAACAGCGAAGGCGAGATGTACACATTCTCGGCAGTGATGGACACCAACGAATCTTGCGTTTCGGTGACGGCCGAGGTGACTTCTGCTTGTACAGCGGTCGGATTCTCGGCGGCTGACGCGATTCCTGCTCCTGCAGTGGTCACCACTCCTGCGGTAACTACAGCTGCTGCGAGACGGCCGGTCTTGGCAATTCGAAACGACATTCTTTGCTCCAATTCTTTGTGGGAATGTTGCGGTTTAACCGTTACATCCGACATCGGGCAGTCGCAAACGAAGAGGAAATTTAGATGAATTGAGGGTCGGACCCGCTTAACGATCCGGACAAGGCGGCCCTATCTGTGTCACCCTGCTCCTTGCACATCCGACGCGTGCATTCGTCGACTGGAACACCCGGAGCAGCTCAGAATCCGGTGCATCCACGAACAGTCTGCGCACCTGGGCGGCAACGGCTGCCATCCGGCCATAAGCCCGACGGTCAGGGTTTCTTGCCGGCCAAGATGTTCTTAGCAGCCGTTCCGCGTGGTCCCTTGCAGTCTTGCGTGTACCAGTTGACCGCAGCGTTTCGATCGGCGCCCATCCGGTAGGCCATGCAGTCGGCGACCATCTCGACGCCGTTGCTGGACTTGAAGATCTTGTTCAACCGCCTGTCCATCGCGTCCAGACCGTGGCCATAGAGGCGGAAGGTGATGATGTGCGCGCACTCGTGCAGGGCGATCGCCTTGTGCTGGCTGCCCTGGTATCCCGGTGCCATTTCAATCCGGAACGAGCCGGAGTGGGCGGTGCTGGCTGACCCGCCCTTCTTCACAGTGATGATCTGGTTGGGGCAGTACTTCTTCATATAGTCATAGGAAAGCTTGCGGTACCCGGTGTAGCTGCGCGGGTTCTCGTGACGGACGGTACCGGTTTTGGAGGTCCAGCCTTTTTCGTATGCCGACGCGTTCACAACAATCCGATATTTCCGCGTGACGGTGGACTTCGTCTTCGGGGTCTTCGCAATGGCCAGGGGCGGCGTGCCGCTGCTCTTCTTCTTCCAAGAGAGCTTCTGCACGGTGACCCATTTGCCGTCCTTGCGCATTTGCAACGAGCCGGTCCGGGCAGATCTGCCGGTCCAGACGTAGACCCCGTGCCGGGCTTGGTCGCCCGCGGCCACCTTGCCTTCGGCCTCGGCGAACGGCTTGGTGTAGTTCGAGTAGCGGTGTTGGATGGCCGAGCGGTCACGCTTCCAGATGACCTTCTGGGCCGGGCTCGCGGAAAGCGTTCTGCTGCCCTCGGTCGCCGCGATGCGCACCTGTACGGTGCCCTCTTTGGCCATCTTGTAGCCGAGCGTTGTCTCACCTTGCTCGCCCGGCGCCTTGGAGGCGACCGTCTTCCAGCTAGTTCCGCTCTTCTTCTGCAGCGCGATCCGGTATCCGGAGGACTCCGGGCCATGCCAAACCGTGAACTTTTTGGACGGCTCCCAGCGGTAGCTGTTCAAGGAAGATCCGTAGAGGACGGGCGCCTCGTAGGCTGGGGCGGCAGGAATCGTCACGGGTCCCGCAGCGGCGGCCGGCTGTCCGGCAAAGACCATGAGGCCAACCGCGGCGGCGGCCGATGCAAGGGCGACGAGCAGGCGTGCGGACATGGCCTCTTCTTCCGGATGCTTTACCAAGAACGGTGCGTAGAGTCATCCGGACGGGGCAGGCTACGACTCATCGCAATCGGATTCTAGCGGCCCAAAGCGGTTCCACGGCGCAACACGGGGAATCAATCTCGTGGCCAAAGAGGAAGCTCGATCGGGTCGCGCAGACTCCGTCCCATCGCGAGCTTGGCGATCAGCGGGATTCCCATCAGGCCCAGCACGGTGTTGCGCAGCAGCAACTGTCCGCTGTTGCGTGGTGCGAACGCTGCGCCTAGGCCGATCGCCGCATCCTGCTTCACACGTACCAGCGATGCCAACTGCCGCTCGTACGAAGCGAACGCCGCGGCATGCCCGGCTCCCGGTCTCTGCAACTCGGCCGCCAAGACGTAGGCCTCCACCATCGCGAGAGCGGACCCTTGGCCGGCCAATAACGACGGACACGCGGCGGCGTCGCCAATCAGCGCCACCCTGCCGCGCGACCACGCCGGCATCCGGATCTGGCTTGCCCGATCAAGGTAGAAGGTCCGGGCCTCGGGCATCCGCCGCAATATCTCCGAAACTTCCCAGCCGACGCCCCGCAGGCGAGTGCGGAGCAGCTCCTGCTGGGCCGCCACATCCTCCACCGGCACGTCCCCGTCATAGCGAAAGGTGAAGCAGAACATTGTCGCGCCGTCGCGCAGCGAAAAGCGGAGCGCCTGCACGCCCACCTCGGTGTGCGTCACCGCGACCAGCTCGTCACGCGGACCGTAGCCGTCCACGTCGAAGGCGGCCACCGTGATGCCGAGGTGGCGCTCGAACTCCTCCTCGGGCCCGAAAGCCAGCGACCGGACCCGGGAGTGCAGGCCATCGGCGCCGACGACGAGGTCGAATTCGCGGGGAGCGCCGCGGGCAAACTCCACGCGCACGCGCCCGCCGTCGTCGTCGAGCGCCTGGATAGTGTCGCCAAAGATCGTTTCCACCCGGCCGGCCAGCGCATCGTAGAGCGCAGCGGACAGGTCGGAGCGGCCGACGCTGACATACCGGCCACCGGCACCGCCGATGACGTTGCGCGGATCCAGATGAACGATCCGCCGTCCGGCGACCGACACCTCGCGCAGTTCGCGGACCCGATAGCCGTCGGCCATCAGCCGCGGGACGATGCCCATCCGGTCGGCCACCTCGAACCCGGACCCCCAAAAGTCCACCAGGTAGCCGCCCCGCCGCAGCCGGGCAGCGTGCTCAACAAGAGTCGGCTCGTGTCCGGCCCGCCGCAGCCAGTAGGCGAGCGTGGGACCTGCGATCCCCGCCCCGACGATCAGCACCCGCATGCCCGCCGCCCTCAACGATGGTTCCCCGAAGAGTCCCAGACTAGTGCGCGGCCGCTGTCCCCCGGAAGGCCTGCAAACTTCCGGTCAGGGCGTCCGGCCGGCCAGCCCGAAGAGGGCCGCCAAGCGTCGGTCGTTGCCGGTGAGGGCGGCAGTGTCGAAGGTGGTGGTGGTGACCATGAGTTCGTCGGCGTCGGCGGCCTCCAGCAGCAGGCCGAGCCGGTCAGCCACCTGGTCCGGGGTCCCGTGCACCGCGGCGCCCAGGGTCTCGGATACGAGAGCCTGCTGCCGCTCCGACATCGACAAGGCCCGAATGGAGTCCGCCGATTCGAGCGGCGGGAACTCCCCGCGGGTCCGGGACTGCGCCATCGCCCATGCCTCGGGCAGCAACAGTTCCCGCGCGGCTTCGGCCGAGTCGGCCACCGCCACATTCGCCGACGCGATCACGTACGGCTGCGCGTAATAAGCGGAGGGCCGGAAGTTCTTCCGGTACCGCTCCAGCACGCCGCGGGCCAATTCCGGCTTGCGCCCGGTGAAGGCCGGACCCCCAACAACGACGGCGAGGCCCGCCTTGGCAGCGATCTCCGCACCTTTGCCGGTGGACAGCACAAAAGGCGGCGTTGCACCGCCGTCGTACGGGCGGGCCGTGATGGCAGCGGTCCCACCCAGATAGGACAGCAGTTCGGCCAAGTCCTCCGCGAAGCGGTCCGCGGCGTCCTTGTCCTGCCGCAGCGCCGACCGCACCGCGGGCGTGAAGCCCACCGAGCGGCCGATGCCGAGATCGATCCGGCCGGGGAAGAGCGCCTGCAGGGTGGCGGCTTGTTCGGCAACCACCAGCGGCTGGTGGTTGGGCAGCATCACACCGCCGGAGCCCACGCGGATCCGGTTGGTCTGCGCGGCCACCGCGGCCATCAGCACCGTCGGGGCGGAACCGGCGATCCCGGGCACGCCGTGATGCTCGGCCACCCAGAACCGGTGGTAGCCCAGCTGCTCGGCATGCTCCGCCCGCCGGACGGTGGCGGCCAGCGCGTCGGCCGCCGAACAGCCTGCGCGGGCATTGGCGCGGTCCAAGATGGAGACGGGAATCGACGGAAGCTGCATACCAGTCACAACAGGGTCAGCCGGCGGCTATTCCGGCGGCCGGATATTCATGATGCCGGTGCGGCCCCGGCCGGCAGCAGCGAGGCTGCCTCCGGATCGGTGAGGACGGTGACGTCCGGGTGCAGTTGGAGCACGGAGGCCGGGCAGTCCGGGTGGACCGGGCCGGTCAGGGCCTCGCGGAGCGCTTCGGCTTTGTCCCGGCCCTGCACCAGCAGCAGCAGCCGCTTGGCGGCGAGGATGGTGCCGAGGCCCTGGGTGATGCAGCGGGTGGGGACATCGTCGAGGCGGTCGAAGAATCGGGCATTGGCCCGGCGCGTGCTGTGGGTCAGCGCTTCCACCCGGGTGCGTGAATCGAGGGCTGAACCGGGCTCGTTGAAGGCAAGGTGGCCGTTGTGGCCGATGCCCAGGATCTGCAGGTCGATGCCGCCGGCGGAGGCGATGGCCGCCTCGTAGTCAGCGGCCGCCCGATCCACATCCGGCCGGCCGGCGTCCGGCAGCAGAACCGTGGCGGGGTCGAGGCCCAGCGGAGTGATCACTTCCCGTTCGATGACCGCGGCGTAACTCTCGGGATGACCTGCGGGCAGCCCGATGTATTCGTCCAGCGCGAACCAACGGACAGCAGACAGGTCCAGGCGGCGGCGGGCCAAGGATTGATAGAGCGGCAACGGGGAGGACCCGGTGGCCAGCCCAATGACGGCTCCGGGCACGTCTTCCACCAGCCCGGCGACCAAGTCAGCGGCCACCGTCCCGATCTCCGCGGCGTTGTGGTGCGAAATGTGCAGCTTGCGTTGCTGATCGACCGTGGCGTTCATGGGAGCCCCGTCTGTTTCGCCAGTCCGGTGTGGAGGGGGTGTTGAGCGGCGCCCGTTGGCGGGGGCGTGGGCAGGTCAAAGTTCATGACACGTTCCTTCATCGGTACTTGTCGCATCTGCCGGAGGCGGTGTATCCGCTGGCATGACAAAAACAGGTTGCAGAAAGGTTATCGAATGGTGCCGGCCGGGCACCGCGATCAGCCCAGGATCATGCGCTCAGCGAACCCGGGCAGGTCTGCCCCGCCGCCCGCCGTCAGGTCACGACGTCGAAGCCAGCCTGGGGAGACAGGGTTCCGTTGGCCTGGACCTGGACCAAGTGCCGGCCGGGGTAATGCACGCGCGTGGTCATCTGCCGGAAGCCGTGTGATTTGCGGAATCGGCGCATCTCGCCCGGTGCCAGATCGGCCACCGCCAGCTTAAACACCTTCGGGGCCAGTGAACCGTTGGCCTTGACGTAGTGCACCACGTAGTCCACCGCAACGCGCGCCGGCACCGCCGCTTCATTGCGGAGCTCGACGGCGAAGCCCAGTTCCCCGGGCAGGCGGACGATGCTCTGGTCCAGTTGGGGAGCGGACACCGCCACGGCGCCGGAGGTGAAGCCAAGCGTGGCGAGGGCGCCGGGATCGGCTTTCTTCACCAGGGTGCGCAGCCCGTGCCGGACCACCCAGGCCGCGCGGTCGCCCGCCGTCGTGCTCCAGCGCTGGGCGGCGGCCACCGTTTCGGCCGGAGCATGCCGGGAAATGTCGTTCAGATGGTTGGCCACGGAGCGCCGGACGGTCTCGCTCTCATCCAGGTACAGCTCGTCGAGGATCGGCAGCGTCGCCGACGGTCGGGCGACGATGCCGGGTACGCGGACAGCCCAAGGAAGATACGGCCGGGTGCCTTCGCTGGCCAGCCGCCGGACGTGTTCGTCCGGATGCGCCGTCCAGCCGCGGATCACCCCCAGGGCTTGGTCCAGGTCCTCGATGAGCAGCCGCCGGATGGCGAACTCGCTGCTCATCCGCGGAGTCAGTTCCGCGAGCAGGGCCAACGCGTCATCGAAGGCCCGCTGGCCTCCATCCTGCAGTGCCAGAGTCACTGCGGCTTCGCCGACCGGCCACAGGAGCCAGCCGGTGAAGCCGTCATCGGCCAGGGCGGTGCGGAAAGCCGCGGCGGCCCGCTCGTAGCCAGCATCCAGATCGTCGATCAGCGCCGCTGCCAGCAGGCCGGCCCGGGCCCGCAGGGCCAGCGGTTCAAGCCGGTCGCCGGCCCTCCCGAGAGCCGGCCACGCAGGCTGGTCGGCAGCCACAGCCAACGAAGTGCGCAGTTGCGCCACCGCCGACGGACCCAGCAGGTCGTTCATGATCCCCAATGCGGTCCTCCGGGTCGGCTCAGCGATACTGTCACAACCCAGCCTATGGCTCCCCGGCGGCGCCACCCGGCCGCAGCCCGCCGGTAGCGCAGTCCTTAGGACGGCAGCTGTCCTGAATTCGGCTCGAAGGGTGTCCCGGGCCACTGTCCGGGCACTAGAGTCACCAGACATGGACATCATCTTGGTACCCGGATTTTGGTTGGACGCGTCGTCGTGGTCGGAGGTGACTCCGCCGCTGGAAGCCGCAGGGCATCGGGTCTATCCCCTGACGCTGCCCGGGCTGGAGTCCGTGGAGGCGCCGCGGGCGGGCGTCGGCCTGCGGGACCACATCGACGCCACGCTGAAAGCCGTGGACGAGCTGGGCGGGCCGGTGATCCTGGTGGGTCATTCCGGTGGCGGAGCCATCATCCACGGCGTGGTGGACCAGCGGCCGGACCGCGTTCTTCGCGCCATCTATGTGGACAGCGGCCCGTTGGGGGAAGGCGGCGTGATCAACGACGAACTGCCCGCCGAAGGGGACGAGGTGCCGCTGCCGGACTGGAGCCTCTTTGGCGACGAGGACCTGACCGATCTGGACGAGGGCCTCCGGGCTGCGTTCCGGGCCCGCGCCATTCCGCAGCCGCGGGGCGTGGCCCAAGACCCGCAGCATCTCTCCGATGAGCGGCGATTCAACGTCCCGGCCACGATCATCACGTGCGAGTTCACGCCGGAACAGCTGCAGGGCTGGATCGACTCCGGTGCCCCGCAGATGGTGGAACTGACCAGTATCAAGGATGTGGAATACGTCCATCTCCCCACCGGCCACTGGCCGCAATTCACCAAGCCGGCCGAACTGGGCGAGGCCATTCTGGCCGCAGTCACCAAGACGGCGGGGGCAACGCAGGCATCATGAGCGATGCCGCCCTGCTGCCCGCGGTTGCGGCGGCGCTCGCCGAGCACGGCCTGTCCTATGAGGTTTTGGCCTGCGATCCGGACCTGGCGGACACCGCAGCGTTCTGCGACCATTACGGCTTCTCCCTGGACCAGTCTGCGAACACCATCCTGGTGACGTCCAAAAAAGTGGAGCCTGCCAAGTATGCAGTCTGCGTTGTGCTGGGAACCACCCGGCTGGACGTGAACAAGGCGGTCCGCGAGTTGCTGGGAGTCAAACGCGCCTCCTTCGCCGATGCGGAAACCACCCAAGCGGTAACCGGGATGGAGATCGGCGGCGTGACCGCCATCGGCACCTCGGGCCACACCGTCTACATCGATGCGGCGGTGCTGCAGCGGGAGCGCGTGGTGATGGGCGGCGGCAACCGCACCAGCAAGCTGCTGCTCAAGCCGCAGGAACTGGCCAAGCTGCCCACCGCCGTCGTTGTTGAGGGCCTGGCCAAGCCCGCCGTGCCCGTCCCCGCCACCGGTAGCTGAGCGCACGGATAGCGCAGGCTTCCCTTATCTTGGCTTGCCTTACCTTGGTGGCGGTGATACAAACCGGCACATAATCTGGGAAGCATGGGACTCACAGGAAAACTTGCAGAAGCGTTTAACGACCAGGTCACGCTGGAACTTCAGGCCTCCGTGGTCTACCGCCAGCTCGCCATTGAAATGGACGCGGTCGACCTGCCCGGCATCGCCGGCTGGTTCCGGGCCCAAGCCGAGGAAGAGGTGGTCCACGCCAACAAGTTCATCGACCACATGATGGACCGCGGCGCGCACCCGAAGATCCAGGCGATCACCGCTCCCATGGTGTCCGCCGGGACCGTGCTGCAGGCGTTCGAAGCCTCACTGGCGCACGAGAAGAAGGTCTCCGAATCCATCCGCGACCTGTACCGGCTGGCACAGCAGGAGGGCGACATCGACTCGATCCCGCTGCTGAACTGGTTCGTCGAGGAACAGCTCGAAGAAGAAGCCGCCGTCGGCGAGATCATCGGCCGGGTCAAGCTGGTCAACGACGACGGGCCCGGCCTGCTCCGCCTGGACGAGCAGCTCGGCTCCCGCAAGGCCGCCGAAGACAGCTAACGCCCCGAGGTTCGCCGCCTCAACCACAACGCAAAGGACGACGTCGGTGCTCACCTGGGCGCCGACGTCGCCCTGTGAGCGGGGCAGGACCCTTGACAAGGTGTCGTTTCCCGGGTCGACTCGGGCTCAAGCTGCTCGGCGAGGAGCCGAGTCCGGAGCAGACCAGGAGAATCGAGCATGAGTACGGTTGTGGTGCAGGCGTTCATCACATTGGACGGCGTGGTCCAGGCGGGCGGCGGACCGGATGAGGACCGCGCAGGGGGCTTCGAGCACGGCGGCTGGCAGGCAGGTTACGACGATGGGGACATTGTCAGCGAGTGGGAGAGCAGGACCGAGGCGCTGCTGCTGGGCCGCAAGACCTACGAGATCTTCGCCGGCTCCTGGGGCGTGTGGGATGAGAATGCCGAAGGCCTGTTGGGGGAGCTGACCCGCAGATACCACCGCATCCCGAAGTACGTTGCATCGCGCACGTTGACCGATCCCGGCTGGAAGAACTCGCAGCTCCTGGGCCCCGACGTGCCGGCGGCAGTGCAGCAGCTGCGTTCCGAGCCGGGCGGCGAGATCCGCGTCTGGGGGAGTACCCAGCTGATCAGGACGCTGGCCGAGCACGACCTGGTCGACGAGTACCGGCTGGTTGTCTACCCGCTGGTGCTGGGCGCCGGCAAGAAGCTGTTCGGCGACGGGTTCCCGCTCAGCAGGTTCAGCCTGGCCGAGTCCCGCGCCTTGCCATCCGGCATCCTGATCAACATCTACAGGCGCACAGACGCTGGCTACGTTGCTTCCGCTTCTGCGGCGACAGAGCTCACGCCGGCCCACAAATGGTGTGCTGCTTCCATTGAGGTCCGCTGGGGTCTTGCCGCCGGTGTTCGAGGCCCCTAGGTTGGAGGTGGACGCCTGCGGGGATAGGTTCCCGACCGGGAGCCGGCGGTGCGCCCAAGAAGGATAATCAGCATGGCAACAGGCACCGTCAAGTGGTTCAACGCCGAAAAAGGTTTCGGCTTCATTAGCCAGGATGACGATGGACCGGACGTGTTCGCGCACTTTTCGGCCATCTCCTCTGGCGGCTACCGTTCCCTGGAGGAAAACCAGCGGGTGGAATTCGACGTGGTTCAAGGCCCGAAGGGCCTACAAGCCGAGAACATCCGCACGCTCTAACGACCCTAACGAACTGCGCCCCCGGATCCCTGTGGTCCGGGGGCGCAGTCGTGGATCGCTGCTTAGATGTGCTGGTCAACGATGATCGGGTTGCCGTCCGGGTCCAGCAGCATGAAGCTCGCGGGACCGGCCGTTTCCTCGTCGGCTTCCGACAGGAATTCCACGCCCTCCGCTTTCAGCTCCCGCTGGAGTCCACGCACGTCCGTGAACGAGTCGAGCGTCTTGGCATCCTGGTCCCAGCCCGGATTGAAGGTCAACGCGTTCTTCTCGAACATGCCCTGGAAGAGTCCGATGACCGTCTCGCCGTTCTTCAGGATCAACCAGTTCTGCGTGATATCACCGCCGTGATCGCTAAAACCGAGCTTCTTGTAGAACGCAGCGGAAGCCGCGATGTCCTTAACGGCGAGGCTGATCGAAAAGGCGCCGAGTTCCATGGGCTACTCCACTCTGCAGGCTGATGAATTCCCTCCGATGATAGCCGCGGGCCAGCGTGGCCAGTGACGATACGGGACGAATCGATGGGCTGGCGGCAAGGAGCAGGTCATCCCTTGCTGCCTGACAGGCTACGGCCCCGGCGGGTGCCGGTGTTCCTTTCGTTCACGCACACGCTGCTCGTGGTCCAGTCGGTGGTGTTCCTCGCGCTCGTGTTCCACCGGGATCAGTTCCGGATGGTTCAGCCTCGAATGTCGACGGCCGTACAGGAAGTAGATGGCCAGGCCGATGACTAGCCAACCCGCGAAGCGCAGCCAGGTGAGCGTGGTCAAGTTCAGCATCAGCCAGAAGCACAGCACCGCGGCAAGGATCGGCACCACCGGCGATCCCGGCACGCGGTAGGCGCGCGGCAGGTCCGGCCGCTTCTTCCGCAGCACGACGACGCCGATGCTCACCAGGATGAAGGCGGAGAGGGTGCCGATGTTGATCATCTCTTCCAGCACGTCCACATTGGTGAAGCCTGCGACCAGGGCAACCAAGGCTCCAGACAGGATTTGCACCCGGGCCGGCGTCTTCTGATGCTCGGTGGTGTGGCTCAGCCAGCGCGGCAGCAGGCCGTCGCGGCTCATCGCGAAGGCAACCCGGGCGAGGCCCATCAGCAGGACCATGATGACGGTGGTGAGCCCGATCAGGATGCCGACCGAGATGACCTGCGCGGCCCAGTCTGCCCCGACGTCGATGAACGCGGTGGCCAGGGAGGCCTCATCAGCCTGCGCAAGATCCTTATAGGAAACCATTCCCGTCAGGGCCAGGGCCACCAGGATGTACAGGACGGTCACGATGGCCAGGCCACCGAAGATGCCCCGGGGAAGCGTCTTCTGCGGGTTGCGCACCTCTTCCGCGCTGGTCGCAACGACGTCGAAACCGATAAAGGCGAAAAACACCAGCGCCGCGCCTGCCAGAATGCCCAGCACACCGTACTGCTGAGGCTCAGCACCGCTGAGGAAGGAGAACAGCGACTGGGTCCAGACGCTCCCTCCGGTGCTCGCGGTGGGAACCGGATCCGGTACGAACGGTGTGTAGTTCTCCGCCCGCACGTACATGAAACCGATGACGATCACGAACAGGACAATGGCCACTTTGATGATGGTAAAAACGTTATTCACCCGGGCCGAAAGCTCGGTGCCGAGCACCAAGAGCGTGGTGAAGATGGCAACGATCAGCAGCGGGCCCCAGGTCAGCTCAAGGCCGAAGACACTGACGGTGGAGGGGACATCCATGCCGAAGAGCAGGAAGACATTGCTGAGATAGATCCCCCAGTACTTGGCGATAACAGCCCCGGCGGTGAACAGCTCCAAGATCAGGTCCCAGCCGATGATCCACGCCAGCAGCTCGCCCAAGGTCGCGTAGGTGTACGTATAGGCGCTCCCTGCCACGGGAATGGCCGAAGCGAACTCGGCGTAGCACATGATGGCCAGCGCGCAGGTGACGGCCGCCAGAACGAATGACAAGGTCACGGCAGGGCCGGCAAAGCTGCCCGCAGCCTTCGCCCCGACGGAGAAGATGCCGGCCCCGACGGCAACCGCTACGCCGAGGATCATGAGGTCGAAGGTGCTCAGGGTGCGTTTAAGCTCCCGCCCCGGCTCCTCCGAATCCGCCATGGACTGTTCGATTGACTTGGTCCGAAAGAGGCTCATGGGACCAGTATTCTCAGGATGGCCTGTCACGGATAGCTCTTTTTTGCTGACCAGTGCGGGGCGGACAGCCCGCAGTCCCGGCCCTGATGGCTCGTCTCATTGAGGAAGTTATTGCTTCGCAACCTCGAATACCCTCGCGTACCTGTGGACCCGCGGCTAGCCTGAGACAAACATTGCCACGAAGAAGGGCGAAGCGCGTGAGAAAGCACCCGGGGAACCACTTCTATGCGGTGGCCGTACTCGGGCTCCTTGGAATCGTCTCCGCCTGCGGTAGCGAAGGTGCTGCCGGCCAGGAGTTGCCGGAATTCGCGTCGCTGGATGACGCGTACCAGGCCGTCGACGCGGTGTTGGGCTGCGCGGCCGATGTGGGCGATCCGCCGACCAAGCACCCCCTGTCGGGTGGGCCAACCGGTGAATCGGTGTTGTGTACAAAGACGGTTGAAGTTCTTTGGTTCGACAGCCAGGAAGCCTACGACAACGTGTACGCGTTGTATGCGGCCGCGGCGGGCAACCCCGGCTCGGTTTACCTCGTGCAGGGCCAGAACTGGTTTGTTGCGGACGTGGCGGAAGTGGCAATCGGCGTTGAGGATCCGCAAAGGAATACGAAGCTGGAAGACCTCGCCGAGAATCTCGGCGCCAAGTACGCAGTGAAGCGATAGTACTCACAGACAGGGGCATGATGCGCACACTGACCAAACTGACAGCCGGTGCCGCCGTACTCCTGGTGCTGGCAGGCTGCACCAGTGGAGCAAGGTCCGAGCCGTCGAATCCGGGAGCCTCGGCTGATTTGATCGACGCCACCGCAGCCGATTCCGGGAACGGGGCCGTCCAATCTTCCAACAAGCAGCTACTGGCGGAGGAAGGCGGTTACAAGTTCTACTCCTTGGTGCCGCTGGCGGGCAGCTCCGAGAGCAGCGGCGGCGCCAGCCTGTGCGTGGTCATTCAGGAGGGGACGAGCGAAGCTGTTGGATGCGGCGACTCCGCCACCTCCTACGTAGGCTGGGGGGTTGACGGAACTTCCGGCTTTCTTGAAGCGAAGCTGGCCTTCAACGGCTATGACGCAAGTAAGGACTTGGCCCAAGGCTGGCGCTACTTGCACCCCAACCTGTTGGTGCGCGGCCTGGATGATCCGCAGCCCCGGCTGGTTGCTCTCGAGGCTCCGGAAGAGCCGGACGACACTTTGACCGGCGACGCCAAGCATCTCTTCGGTGTGAAGGCAGACAGCGCGCGGCTGCTGGTCAAGGACGACGATCACGCGTTCTACGCCGCCATACCGAACGCACCGGATAAGGGCGATATCTGTTTGGTGGTGGAGAACCTGGCCACCGACATACCGTTTGCCAGCTGCGGTCGTGTCCCCAGCACGGAACTGAGCGCCGCTGGCGTGAAGGCGAAGCTCGTGGTCGATGACTACGACGCCAGCAACGAACTGGCTGGAGGCTGGCGCCAGCTGCACAAGAACCTGCTGGTGAGTCCCTGAGCAGCACTGTTGCCCACACCTCATTCCCGCTCATACTCTGAGCTCAACGACAGGAGACAGGCATGGAATTTGCCATCATATTCGCCGTCCTTTGTGCGGCGTGCATCGCCTGGGTGGTTCTCGGTGCCCGCGCTGACCGCCGGTCGGGACGGAGCAGGAGTTCCCGGGCTCCCGTGAACACGGAGGCAGCAAGCACGGCAGGCTTTGGAGCCACTGCCTACGGTGGAGACGCCGGAGGCGGCGGTGGTGGCGGCGACTGCGGCTGAGGGTTTGCCCGTAGTGCATCGTGATCGATCGCGGCTAGTCGATGAAGGCTGCCTTCGAGCTGTACTCCTGATAGAGCCTGGCGGCATCGCCGAGCGGCAGTTCACCGTACTTCAAGGCGGTCAGCAGCCCGTCGAGCTGCGCGCTGGCCGATTCTGCCGTCGAAATCTGGTCGGCGCTGTTGCGCGAGTTGGCAAGGCTGGACGCTATGGCAGCGACGAGGGAGAGGATCGAAGCCAGGATGCAGATGACCTGCCAGACGATGGCAGGGTTGGAGAGCGAGAAAACGCTGGCCACGGCTGCATTGAAACTGTCCTGGCCGAACCCCGGTCCGGCGGTCAACGCGGCGACGACGGCGCTGGAGACGATGCTGACGGTGGTCAGCCGGTTGCGTCTGGGACGCGCGTGGCGGAGAAAGGCCCTGATGTCATCACGCCGCTGGTCGATTTGCCGAGTCAGGTCCTGGCGGTTCTGTGCGTCATCCATGATGTCCTCATCCCTCGGCATCCCGTGATGCCGGCAGTTCACTGTGGTGGTCCCACCACGCCAAGATTCGGGTGCCGTAGAAGGTGAGCCATTTGGACGGTTCGCCGGGCGGCACATCGACCTCGAACCAGACGCGTCCGGGGTGGCGTCGTTCCTGCAGCCACGTCCCGTCGGGCCGGCGGGCGGAGCGGATCACTTCCACCGCATCGGCGAGCCTGGAGTCGGGTGCGCCGCCGTCGTTCAGGTAGGAAGACCTGAAATAGTCCACGGCGTGCAACGCACTGTGGACAAACCGGAACGGGTAGGCGAAGTGGGTGGCCCACGGGCCGACGATTTCTCCGGTGGACTTGCGGTAGATCAGGCGGCGTTCCAGCAGGTAGTTCTCGCCGGTGTGACGGGTGGCGCGAAGTTCGTCCGATCCGCCGGTGGCGGACTCGTAATACAGCAGCCCTTTCAGCGTGTTCAGGGTGGAATGGAACGAGGAGCGGGTGGAACCCTCGACCCACTGGCAGTTCCAACCGCCGTCGGGCAGCTGATGCTCAACGAACCAGCCGGCAATTCCGCTGACATCGGCGCCGAGCCAAGCGCCGTTGGCGAGCGTGAACGCGTTGATGCAGCAGTCCACTTCGCCGTCCCAGTAGGGCAGGTTGTCATATTCCCAGCGGCTGTGGACGGCGAGCCGTTCGGCGGTGCCGTCGAGCGCGGCCGCGTCGAGGCCCCAATCGCGCAGCGTGTTCAGCGTCCAGGTGGTGGCCGTCCACGGCTGCCCGGCGTCCTCGGCTGCTTCCGGGCCATCGAAGTTGAAGTCGGCCGGGAAGTAAGCGCCCCCGGCCCACTGGCCATCGGGGTCCTGATGCGCCAGCAGCTGCGCCCCGAAGCCCTCGGTTGCCACGCGGGCCCTGGTCGCCGTCCACTGGCGGGGCGGCGCGTGCGCGAGGTCCCGTTCGACCTGCCAGCGCAAGGCCGGGTCGGAGTCGAGCATCCAGTCGAGCGGCACCGTCTCGGGGTCCATGGGGAACAGAGTAGCGGCCGACCGGACCGAACAACACCGGCCGGGAGCCGCGGCGGCAGAAACGGTGGGGAAACCACAAGGACGGCGTCGGCACCCGGACGGGCACCGACGTCGTCCTCTCAAGCGCGCCGGGCGCTGTTCGGAATCAGCCGCCGACTACTTGCGCGTCGATCAGCACCGGGCCGGTGGCTTGCAGCGCCTTCTGGTAGGCCGCGTCGAACTCTTCGCGGGTGCTGGTGCGCTCGGCGGGCACGCCGTAGCCCTCGGCGATGGAGACGAAATCGATGCCGCCGAGCTTGAGGCCTGGCACGTCCGGCACACCCATCCGCTGGGCGAAGCCGGCGAGGGCGCCGTAGCTGGAGTTGTTGACGATGACGAAGACTGTCCGGGTCTGCCGCTGGGCTGCGGTGTACAGCGCCGTGATGCCGTAGTTCGCGGAGCCGTCGCCCACGGTGGCCACGATGGTCTTTCCGGGATCGCCGAGGGACATGCCGACCGCCACCGGCAGGCCGAAGCCCAGGCCGCCCGAGGCCGGGAAGTTGTACATGCCCGGCCGGTCGATGGCGATGCGCTCCAGGTAGTCCAAATCCAGCGTGGTGGTCTCGTTGACGTAGGCGACCGTGTCATTGACGTGGGCGTTCAGCACTTCGAGAATTTCCGTGCCGGTCATGCCGTCCGGGGAGGTCTTGGCCGCCGGCAGCTCCCGGCTGCCGGGCTCGCCGCGCCGCTGGCCCCGGTCCTTCACGCCTTGGGCCAGCGCCTTCGCCGCGCCTGCCACATCGGCGACGACGGACCGGCCGAACGGCGCGCGGGTCGCCTCGCGGGGGTCTTGGGTCAGCTGGATGACCTGGGTCCCGGGCGCCAGGTAGTTGCTCGGCTCCCAGCGGTGATAGCGGAAGACGGCGGCACCGAGAACCAGGACCACGTCGTGGCCGGTGAGGCGGTCGCGCACGGACTGGATGCCCGGGACGATGACACCTTTAAAGTTCGGGTGGGTGGTGGGGAAGGGGCCGCGCGAGGGCGACGGGGCGACGAAGACGGAGGCATCAGTTTTCTCCGCCAGCGCCACGACGGCGTCGAACACGCTGGGATCATCGACGGCGGCGGCGTCCACCTGCGGGCCGACGACAAGCGCGAGCCGTTTCGCGCCGTCGACTGCCGCGATGAGTTCCTGCGCCAGGGCATCGGTGAGGCCGCCGGCGGTGACCATCGACCGCTCGGTGAGCAGGACATCGTCGTCGAGGGCTGGTTCCGCCCAGTCATCGAGCGGGACCGAGACGTAGACCGGCCCGCGCGGCTGGGCGGAGGTCTCGAATACGGCCTGGGAGAGCGTGCGCGGAACGTCCGCGGCGGCCAGCGGTTCGTGAGAGTACTTGACCAGCGGGGCCGGCAGGATCGAGGCGTCGGCACTGGCCAGCATCGTCTCCTGGCCCACGGTGCGGCGGACCTGCTGTCCGGCCAGGATGACCATCGGGACATGGCCGTAGTGCGCGTTGGTCAGCGCGCCCATGGCGTTGCCCGACCCGGAGGCGGCGTGCAGGTTCACCAGCGCCGGCCTGCCGGTGGCGCGGGCGTAGCCCTCGGCCATCCCCACCACCACCTGCTCGTGCAGTCCCAGGATGAAGTCGAATTCATCGGTCAGGCCGGCGAGGAACGGGAGCTCATTGGACCCGGGGTTGCCAAAGATGGTGGTCATGCCGTGCGCACGGAACACATCCAAGGTCGTCTCCAGTACCGTCTTCTTTGTGCTGGCCACTGGTATGCCTTCCTAGTCTTTTCGTTGTCTGCGGTTACTGCGTTGGTCGGCCGGGGCGGCCCGGCTCTTGTGAAAGTTCTTGCGAATAACCTTGCGTGAGGGCGGCTGCCTCCCGCACGGACGCCGCGGCTTTGACGAGGGCCGCCTGCTCCTCGGCGGAGCCCTGCCACTCAGTCAGCTTGGCCCTGCCGGAGCTCATCGTTACCGGCAGGGCGATGAAGGCTTCAGCGAGGCCTTGGGCTCCCGCGGTCCACGCGGCTGCGGGAAAGGTTTCGCCGCGGGCCATCATGCCGATCATGCGGACCACACCGAGTGGGGTGGTCCAGCCTGAACTCCGGCCTGGTTCCAGCGCAGACCAGCGCTGGAACCAGCCATCGATATCCTCGCGGATGTGTTCCTGCTGGGCAGCGGACAAGGCTACCGGTGCCCCGTCAACCAGCAGGGAACTGAAGCATGGCACCTGTCCATTGCCATGCTCGCCCAGGACCTGGGCGCGGATCCGATGCGGTTCTATTCCGAGTTCCCTGGCTACCGCGGCTTGGAACCGCACAGAGTCGTTGATGCTGTAGCCCAGTATCCGGTCCGGGCTGATGTCGGTGATCCGGTGCAGGCAATCGGCCAGGACGTCGACCGGGTTGGACAGCAACAGGACTACGCCGTCCTCGCCCGAGAGCTTCTCAATTGTGGGGGCCAGCAACCTGAGCAACCGCAGATTCGCGGCCAAGAAGTCGCGCCGGTCCCCGCCGGGCACCTCCGGGGCCGACGCGGCCACGATGACCACGTCAACTTCGTCAAAGGAGTCGGCAGCGGCTGGATTAACAACGCTCAGTTGCGGTGCCCCGACACCGGCCAGGACCTGGGCCTCGGAGATGTCGATGGCATGGGCGCGCGCGACGTTCTCTTTGAGGTCGACCAACTGGATCGTGCTGCCGACACCTGCCAGTGCGAGTTGGTACACCACGCCCGACCCGATGAGTCCGGCAGCACCGATCACGGCGATGCTGCGGGGCCACGCCTGACCTTCGGCCGCGCTTTGCCCGGCACCCGGCGGATTGGTCTCAGCTTTCACAGGCTCTTCTTCCCGTTGAGGAGGAACTGATCGATCCAAGGAACTGATCGTCAATACTAGGGTCTTGTGCAGCATACCCACGTCCGAGCCCGGGTTGCAGCCGGGCGGCAAGTACGGCGCTGGCGCGCAGGTGGGTGAAGGTGCGGCCTTTTCTTGGCTCTCGCGTGTCAGGTGGTGACGACGAGCTTTCCTGTGGTTGTGCCTGCTTCCATGGCACGGTGGGCTTCGGCGATGTCGTTGAATTCGTACACTCGGTCGATCGGCAGGGGAGTCCGACCTGCGGCGACCGCATCCAAGTAGCTCTGCAGGACGTCGGCGGGGAGGTCGCCCGCGTTTCCGGAATATGCGCTGAGCCGGGTTCCGCGCGGGAGGTAGTCAATGGGATAGAAGTTATCCACCGTCCACCGGTTGGAGAGCATACCGGTGAAGCAGGCGACCCCGTGATAGCGGAGCGCGCGCAGCGTGTCCGGCAGCGTCGGAGTGCCGACCAGTTCAAGCGCGGCATCGACTCCTTCGGGGAGGATCGCGCGGACCTTCGAGGCGACGTCGCCGTCGTCCAGGAGCACGTGATCGACGCCGATGCCGGTGAGCGCCGCAAATTTGGCTGGATTACGTGTAGAGGAGAAGACCGTGGCGCCTTGCTGTTTGGCCAGGATGGCCGCCGCCATGCCGACGGAGGAAGTGCCGCCGCGGATCAGGACCGATTGCCCTTCCTGCACATCCATGCCCACGGTGAGGGACCCATAGGCGGTTTGCAGCATCTCCGGCACCGCCCCCAAAGCCGCCCAGTCGAGGCCGCTGCTGAAGGGGACTACCTGCTTGACCGGTACGCAGGTGAACTCCGCGTAACCGCCGTCGAAGGTGCGGCCCATGCCGCCCATCATGGCTGCGACCTGTTGTCCGGGTTGATACTCGCCGCCGGGGCACGACTCCACCACGCCCACGGCTTCGATGCCCAGGACGCGCGGAAACGTGACGCCTTCGGCAAGCCCTATCCGGGTATGAAGTTCGGAACGGTTCAGCCCGAATGCCTTGACCCGGATCAAGACCCAACCCGGTTGCGGGACAGGAATGGGCAATTCCCGAATGGCCAACGCTTCAACGGGGCCCGGAGCGTCCAGGACGATGGCTCTCATGAGCGGCGGCATCTGGCCAACCCTTCCAGTAACTGACGTGGACTTTGGTTCAGCGGATACAAACTAGCACGCAGGCCTATTGGCGCGTGTTGGCGTCGGTCCTGGGAGAGTTCCGGCGGGAGGGGGCGTCGCCCTTCAGGCTGGCGCCGCCTCTGCTCTTGGATGGCGGAATGGACGACGTCGGTGCTCGGGTGAGCATCGACGTCGTCCTTTGGGGCAGGGGAACGTGCCTGAGTTGTGGTCAGTATGAAGACCATACCGCCGTCGACCAGGATCGACTGCCCGGTGATGTAGTTGGAGTCGGGGCCGGCCAGGAACGAGACGATGCCTGCCACGTCGCTTGCCTCGGACAGCCGGTCGAGGGTGATGCCCTTGGTGAACTGTTCCCAGCCCCATTCTTCCGGCTGACCGGCAGACTCGGCAGTCTTTTTTGCCAGATCTTCCATCAGCGGCGTCCTGACGATGCCCGGGCATAGGTGTTGACGGTGATGCCGTACTGCGCCAAGTCCCTGGCGGCCGTCTGGGTCAAGCCCCGGACCGCAAACTTCGTGGCCGAGTACAGTGCGATGCCCGGGTTGCCCACATGACCGGCCTGGGAGGCGGCGCTGATGATCTTGCCGCCGTGGCCCAGTTCCTTGAACGCCTTCGTGGCAGCCTGGATGCCCCACACGACCCCGTTGAAGTTGATGGAGAAAATCTTCGCGATGCTCTCGGGAGTGATGTCCTCGATCGGGGACTGCGGTGCGATCCCGGCGTTGTTGACAATGACGTCCAGCCCGCCGAGCTCGGACACCGTCTGCTCGACGGCGGCAAACACGCTGTCCCGGACCGCAACGTTCACCGGCACGGAGATAGCGCCGCCAGCCTTGCCGCCCAGCTTCGCCGCGACCTTGCCCGCGCTCTCGGTGTTCAGGTCCGCGGTCGCCACCTCAAACCCGTCGGCATGGAGCCGCTCCGCGATGGCCTGTCCGATTCCCTGTCCGCCGCCCGTGACGAGCGCGACCTTGGCTACTTTGTTCTCCGACATTTAACCCAGAAATTGAGGTCCGACGTCGGCGCGCGGGTGAGCACCGACGTCGCACCCTTTGGCTTGGGGGTCTACTTCACCTTGTCCTTGAGGAACTGCACCGAGCGGCTCCAGGCCCGCTTGGCTGCCTACTCGTCAAGCCGGCCTTGCTGCTGTTCCACCCGCCTCGCGCGGAGGCTCAGCCCAGGAGTGTGCCTTCCCCGGCACCGGAGCGCTTGGAATCGGGGAGCTTCACCATGCGGAAGGAGTTGGCCAGGCCGGCGAGGCCGGCGAGTATCGGGATGAAGAGCGCGATTTGCAGTGCGATGGGCCGGGCATCTGTGTTGATGCGGATGATCTCGTCCTGAACGTCCTCCGGTTGGCCGGCGAGGAGTTCCTCGAGTTGCGTGTTGCTCAGTACTTGGGCATCATCTTCCAGCACCTGCGCGACCTGCTGCTGTTCGTCGGGCGCGAGTACCGTGCTCGACGTCGCCATGCTGGTGAAGATGATCGAGAGCGACGCCAGCATGATCGCGCCGGCAAACGCGAGACCGAATGACAGGCCGAACGATCCCGCGGCGGAGTTCACACCCGCGGCCTCGCTGACCCGCTCGTCCGAGATCGGGGACAAGGTGTAATCGTTGAGCTGGGAAACCAGCAGTCCCAGACCGCATCCCGCGATCACCAGCGGGAGCAGGAGCCACCAACCGGAGTCCGCGCGCGGCACCAGGGGCACGAGCACCAACAGGCCCACTGTCAGGATCAGGAAGCCCCACCTGATGAGGCCGGCTGGGCGTCGCGTCGCAGCCTTTTTTCCTGCGAGCATGGCGATCGCGAACATGGTGAGCGAGAGCGGGGCGATCGACAACCCTGCCTGCAGGGCATTGTATTCGAGCACCATCTGGAGGTAGATCGGCAGCACGATCATCGTGCCGCCCAAGGCGATCTGCTGGAGCATTTGGCCGGTGGCACCAAAACGAAAAGCCTTCGATTGGAACAGGTTCGGGTCCAGCAACGTCGGTTTGTCGCGGCGCTTGCGCCGCACGAGCCAGTAGACCAGGCCGCCCAGCGCGACGGCACCGACGGCAATGATTGCGCCCACTGCTTCGCCGCCTTCCTGCCAGACCAGGATGCCGAGCACTATTCCGCCCATTCCTACGAAGGAAAGAACGGATCCGACGACATCGAGCTCCCGCGGCCCCGTATACGGCACGTCGTGGACAAGCCTGATTCCGGAAAGCACGATCGCGATGATCAGGACTTCCAGCAGGAAGGCAACGCGCCATGAAAGGAACGTGGTGATGAAGCCGCCGAGCAGCGGCCCGACGGCCGCGGCGATCGCAGCCGAGGCTCCGACCAAGGCATAGGTCCGCTTCTGTGCCGCTCCCTCGAAATTTCCATGGATGAGGGACTGCATGGACGGAAGCAGCAGCGAGGCACCCAGTCCACCGATGAGCGCCCAGAAGATGATGATGGGGAGCAGGTTTTGGGCCAGCGTCATCGCGACCGCGCCGATGGCATAGCAAGCGAGACCGATCACGTAGGCGCGCTTGCGCCCGAACAGGTCGCCAATCTTGCCGCCGATGAGGATGAAAGCGGCGGATACGAGCGCTTCCAGCGCAATCGTCGATTGGAGGCCGCTGACCGTCGTGTCAATGTCCCTCACCACTGCGGAGATCGAGACGTTCATGATCGATGTGTCGACCACCAGCACGAACATCGCCATGGCCAGCAACAGCGCCAGCCGGCCGTTGAACGGCTCCGCTCGCGTGCCACCACCGGTCGGCGCGCTCATCGATGGCCGCCTGCGCGGCCCGCGGGTTTCAGACTAGTGGCGGACATGTCGCCTCCTCTGGCGTCGCCCCTAGCGGTAGCCGCCAGGGTGCGCGCTGTCCTGCACGAGCACATGAAACCATAACCGGCCGGAAAGCGAAAGGCCTGTGGTGCGGGCCCTGTCTGAATAGACGGCATCCGGGCGACGGCACCTGCGCGGACCCGCCGGAACATGGCCGGTCCCGGACTAGTCCGGAGGAAGGGAAGGCACGACGTCGGTGCCGCACCGACGTCGTACCTTTTGGGCTGTAGGGGCTACTTCACCTTGTCCTTGAGGAACTCCACCGCGCGGCTCCAGGCCAGCTTGGCCGCCTCGGGCCGGTAGTTGCCCTGCGGATTTTCGTCGTTGTGGAAGGCGTGCGGGGCGTCGTAGAAGTAGTAGTTCACTTCCGTGCCGGATTCGCGGCGGATCTGCTCCTCTTGTGCCTTGGCCTTCTCCACCGGGTAGGACGTGTCCTGCTCGCCGTAATGGCCCTGGATGGCGGCGCGGACACCTTCGTAGGACTTGGGGACGGCCTGGCCCACGCCGTAGAACGGCACGGCGGCGCTGATCTTCTCACCCTGCTGCGCGGCCAGTGCGAGGACAAAACCGCCGCCCATGCAGAAGCCGATGGCGCCCACGGTGGAACTGGTGACGGCCTCGTGGGCCAGCAGGTAGCCCACGGCTCCGGCCAGCAGGCGCGCGCCTTCCGCCTCGGGCAGCTTGGACATCATCTGCGCCGCTTCCTTGCCGTCGTGGGCTATGCGGCCGCCGAACAGGTCCGGAGCCAGCGCTACGAAGCCCTCGGCCGCCAGCCGGTCGGCCACGTCGCGGATGTGGTCCACCAGGCCCCACCACTCCTGGATGACAATCACGCCGGGGCCGGACCCTGATTCCGGCAGGGCCAGATAACCGTGGGCCTCGCCGCCTGCGGACTCGAAGGTGACATTCTGAAAGGTCGGGTTTTCAGCCAAAGTCCTACTCCTGATCGCTCGGGGCATACGGCATCAGTCTAGGGAGAGGCGGCGAAGTTGTCTTGCGGCTCAAAGGACGATGTTGGCGCTCGCCGGTCATCGTCCTCCGTAGCGGGGTTCTCACAGCCCTGATTGAGTGCGGTGAGCAGGGCTTTACGAGGGCGACACAGGCCGGCAATTCTGCCGGGACGGGAGGTTCGTACCGTGGCTGGTACCTGTTTCCTTCGGAAGGACATCATGAGTTACATCAAACCAACAGACGTGGTTAATGGGATGGTTGCTGCAGGGGCCGCCAAAGCCGGTGCAGGCACGGGCCAGCTGCTGATCCGCGGCGTTCTGGGCGGTGCGATACTTGCCTGCGCTACCACGCTGGCGTTAAACGCATCGGTCCAAATGAACGGCATAGTTGCCGCGATCGTCTTTCCGCTGGGATTTGTCATGATCGTGCTGCTGGGGCTGGAGCTGGTGACGGGGTCGTTCGCTCTGATTCCTCTTGCGGTACATCGCAAACAGGCTTCGATGGGGGACCTGGCCCGCAATTTCGCTGTGGTGATCACCGGACATCTCATCGGGTGCATCGGGTACGCGACGGCGTACGCTGCGGTGGTCACCAGAATGGGCACGTCGGATGCTGATCCGATGATCCAAATGTTGGTAAACCTAGCAGAAGCCAAAACCGTTGCCTATGCCGGGCTGGGCGCGTCGGGAATGCTTTTGGTGTTCCTGAAGGCTGTGCTGTGCAACTGGATGGTGACGCTGGGCGTGGTGATGGCGATGACCTCGACGTCGACCGGCGGGAAGATCGCCGCCATGTGGCTGCCGGTGACCTGCTTCTTCGGCCAGGGTTTCGAACACGCAGTGGTCAACATGTTCGTGATCCCTGCGGGCATGATGCTGGGCGCAGATGTCAGCATCGGTGATTGGTGGCTGTGGAACCAGGGCCCGGTACTGCTGGGGAACTTTGCCGGAGGTCTGCTGATGACCGGGGTCGGACTGTATCTGGCGCACCGGACGGCCCCTTCCGGGAAGTCCGGGCGAGCGGAGAGGGAGTCGTTGGACCAGGAACTAAGGTCGCTGACCTCGTCCTCCCAGGACATATAGTCGGGCGCGGGCCGGCCCCTGTGCGAAATGTCCCCTGCGTCCCGGCTGCGGCGAGCTTGCTCGTCGTCAGCCGGGACGTCAGTTGGTGGGCGGCTGAACAGCTCGTGCTGTGGACTTGGCCTTTTTACCTGCTCGGGACGTTGACGTTGTCGCATCCGGACCGCAGGATGCCTAAACATTCAGACGGTAACCGCGCTTAATCACGGTTCCCACCAGGGCGGGGTCCGGGAGCGCTTGACGGAGACGGCTGACGGCCATGTCCAGTGCATGTTCCCCGGCGCCGTCGGGCAGGCAGCGAACCATTTCGGCACGGGGCAAGACGGCACCTCCCGCCGCTGCCAACAACCGGAAAAGCGCCATGGGTGCCGGTGTCAGATCAACATAGCGCCCTGCCAAGCTGACGGAGCGGCCGCGGATTTCAACCAAGCCCAGCTGCGTTTCCACCCGCATGATGCGGTGCTGTGTCAGTTGCTCGACCACGAGGCGCACCAAGGCGCCCATCCGATAGCGTTCAGGCATGATCGGGTGAATGCCTGCGTCGAGCAGCGGCTGGGCGGTAACCGGACCTACGGCGGCTGCCACAACGTCACCGTTGCACGCCTCTACCAGGCTGTCATAGAGTCCCAGCTCGTGGGCGCTGCTCAGCAAAGCGTCCACCGCAGGGGCGCTGGTAAAGGTCACCGCATCCAGTTGGCGGGAGATGACGGCTTCGATCAGCTTGCCCAGCCTGATGTCGCTGCCCTCGGGCTTGACCCAACGGTACGGTGTGACGGTGAGAACCCGGGCACCTGCATCGCGCAGCCGCTGCAGCTGCCGATTGTCGGTGTAGCCGTGCAGCTGGACCGCTATCGTCATGCCACGGACGTTGCCCTCCAGCAGCATATCCACCAAGGTTGAAGTGCGTTCGTCGGCGCTGATTCCTGCATCATTCAGCCCTGCAGCCCGGACTGCGCCGCGCGCCTTCGGGCCGCGCACAAAAATCTTCGCGTCCTCGAGCAAGTCGGCCAGGTCTTCGCCCAGCCCGGCTGCATCTGCCGCTTCGGACCAGCGGCGCATGCCGTACGCCGTGGTGATGAGGACGATTTCCGGTCGCTCGCCAAGAATGGCCTCGGTGTCGGCCAGCAGCGGCATGTCCTCGGACACCGGAGCGATTTTCAGTGCCGGGGCGTGCAGAACGGCGGCGCCCCGACGTTCCAGTGCGGAAATCAAGTCGGCGGAGCGGCGGTCGGAAGTGACACCGATGCGGAACCCGGAAATGCTGTCCTGCCCGCCTGCGGCGGCAGGAGCCGGTGCTTGCATTGAGGACGCCGCTTTCATGCCCCGGCGCTCGCCAGTCTGGTGAGCTGGGCCAATTCCTGCCGGCCAGTTCTGCCGTCTGCTTGGCGGACTACTTCGCCGATCACCAAGACAGCCGGAGATTTGATCCGGGCCGATCCCGCTGCTGTCACAACGCCGGCAAGATCCGAGACGGTGGTGCGCTGGGACTCGCTAAAGCCCTGTTCCACGATGGCGACCGGCATGTCTGCCCTCATGCCTTCCCGGCGCAGACCGGCAACAAGTTGAGGGAGCGTGCCCACTCCCATGAGGATCACGAGGGTGCCGCCCAGTCCGGCCAAGTGCCGGTATTCCTCCTCGGCCAGCGGGAGATGCCCGGAGACGACGGTGAACATCCTGCTGACATCGCGATGGGTCACCGGAATACCTGCGGCGCCTGGAACGGAGATGGCACTGCTGATGCCCGGAACCACGGTGACGGGCACCTCGGCCTTAATGCAGGCAGCCACCTCTTCTCCGCCCCGCCCGAAGACGTAGGGATCACCGCCCTTGAGCCGGACCACGTGATGTCCTTGCAGAGCGGAGTCAACCATGCGCCGCTGAATGTCCTCCTGGCACACCGGGTGATGGCCGGGCCGTTTGCCCACGTCGACCAGTTCCGCTCCTGGAGCCAACCAGCGCAGATTGGCATGTGGGCCGAGCCGGTCGAAATAGACAACATCGGCATCCTTCAGGGCGGCCAGGGCGCGCATCGTGAGCAGATCGTCCGGACCCGGGCCACCGCCGATCAGTGTGACCAGACCGCCTCGAACAGCGGTCGCTTCCTTCACCAGCAGCACATGCTGCCGGCGGCAGGCTTCCGGCAGCATGTCCCAGCCGGGCGCGGCGTCTTCCACAGCGACGACCATCGCAACGCTGTCGAGCATCTCCTCCTGGAACGCTTCGGAGGCCGCCAGCGTGTGCACGGTGGCTCCCGCGGCCCGATACCGTCGGATGGCCCGCATCGCTGCCTTGGGGGCGCCGGCAACCAGTACCGTTTGGCCGGTGAGATCTGCGGTGAGGATCATGTCTGCTCCTGGGAATCGGCGGAAGTGGGAACGTCGGCGGGTGACCGGATGTCGAATGGTCAGCTGAGAGGACGAAGGGGGATGGTGGCACCAAGTGCCACCGGTTTCGGTGCAGCTGCCGCAGAAATGAGGGCTGATTGGTGTTCGTCAGCCGTGGCCGGCCGCAGCATGCCTCGTTCCCCGACCCGGATGATCGAATCGTCCTTCTGATCCGGGGCATTCACGAACGAGCGGAACCTGCGCAGCCGGTCGGGGTCCTTGAGGGTGGCAGCCCACTCGTCCTCGTAGTTGTCCACGTGCCTGGCCATGGCTGATTCCAGATCGTCTGCGATACCCAGCGAGTCCTCGATGACTACGGCACGGACGTGGTCAAGTCCGCCGTCGAGGGCTTGCAACCAGTGCGCGGTGCGCTGCAGCCGGTCTGCGGTCCGGATGTAGTACATCAGGTAGCGGTCCACGTAGCGGATCAAGGTCTCGTCGTCCAGATCCTTGGCCAACAGCTGGGCATGCGCCGGGTTTGCGCCGCCGTTGCCGCCAACGTAGAGGTTCCAGCCGTCCGCAGTGGCAATCACGCCCACGTCCTTGCCCCTGGCCTCCGCGCACTCGCGTGCGCAGCCGGACACCCCCATCTTAAACTTGTGCGGAGCACGCAGCCCGCGGTATCGAAGCTCCATCTGGATAGCCATGGCCACCGAGTCCTGCACGCCGTACCGGCACCAGGTGGAACCCACGCAGCTCTTCACATTGCGCAATGCCTTGCCGTAGGCCTGTCCGGATTCGAAGCCGGCTTCCACCAGTTCTTTCCAGATGTCCGGCAACTGTTCCAGCCTGGCCCCGAACATGTCGATCCGCAGGGCGCCGGTAATTTTTGTGTAAAGCCTGTACTTTTCGGCCACTCTGGCGATCACGCCAAGCTTCTCCGGCGTGATTTCGCCGCCCGGGATGCGCGGAACCACTGAATAGGTTCCATCCTTTTGCATGTTGGCGAGTGCACGGTCATTCGTGTCCTGCAGGATGCCGCGCCCGGCGTCGAGCACGTAGGCGCTGTGCTGTGAGGCCAGAATGGAACCGATCACCGGCTTGCAGATGTCACATCCCAGGGGGCGTTGGGCAACGGTGCCTCCGCCTGCCTTTTGCGCATCCACCGGTGTGCCGAAACGCTGCAGGATCTCCTCCGCCGACACCAATTCCAGCGCCCGAACGGCTTCAAACAGCTCGGCCCGGGACATGCTGAAGTGTTCGCAGAGTGCCTTCGAAACGGTAATGCCGGACTTGGCCAGTTCGTTTTCCAGCAGTTTCTTGACCATCGGCACGCAGGAGCCGCATTGCGTACCGGCCCTGGTGCAGGCCTTAAGGCCGGCCAGCTCTTGGACTGGCTCATTCCCCGCGCAACTGTCACAACCGTTGACGGCGTCGCGGATGCTGCCGGCGGAAACGTTGTTGCAGGAACACAAGATCGCGTCGTCAGGAAGCTCCGTGTCCGGGGCATCGCCGCCTCCGGCTGCAGAGAGATAGGCCCCCGGCTCGGCCGGCAGCTCACGGCCCAGGAACGGACGCAGGCTCTGGTAGGGCGCGGCGTCACCGACGAAGATCCCACCCAGCAGCGTCTTGGCGTCGTCGGTCACCACCAGCTTTTGGTAGACACCGCGTGCCGGATCCGCATACACGATCTCCAGCGCTCCGGAATGTGCGGCGTGGGCGTCACCGAAACTGGCAACCTCCACGCCGGAGAGTTTGAGTTTGGTGGCTGTATCGAAACCAGTGAACACTGCCTTCCCGCCGCTCAGCCTGTCAGCGACAATCTCCGCCATGGTGTTGGCCGGGGCTACAAGCCCAACGCACTTGCCACCGAAGTTGGCTACTTCACCCACCGCCCAGACATGTTCGACGTCGGTGGCACAGGTTTCGTCGACCACCACACCGCCGCGCGGACCCGTCCTGAAAACAGGGACGAAGTCCTCATCCTGCAGATCCTCGGCCAGTCTGCCTGCGACGGCGGCGGCTTCTGCTTTGGCGCGCCCATTGACCGCTCGGGCCAGTTCGTCACGAGGCCGGACGCCGATGGACACCACCACCAGGTCTGCGGGAATGATCCGCCCGTCGGCCAGCTCGACCCCGGTGACCTGGGTTTGGCCGTCGTCGTGGACCGAGGTGAGTACGGCCGAGGGGTAAACGCCACCGTGGACCTGCAGGCCGCGTGCGGCGACGAGCCTTCCCATGGCCTGGCCTGCGCCTTCATCGAGTTGCACGCCCATGAGCCACTTGCCACCGTCGATCACCACCGGATTGGCCCCGAGTGCCTGCAGTCCGGCGGCCGCCTCCAGTCCCAGCAAGCCCCCGCCGATAGTGACTGCATTGATCTGGCGGCCTAGCCGCGACGTCAGGGACGTGACCTGCTCGTTGAGGGTCCGGACGTCCTCCAAGGTCCGGTACACATGGGTGTGTTCATTGCCCGGGATGGGCAGCGTGGCCGCGCTGGACCCAGTGGCCAGAATCAACTCGTCATAGCCGAACGACCGACCGTCGGCGGCCACCACTTCCCGAGACTCCAGATTTAGGTCGATGGCGTGAACTCCCGTGACCAAGGCGACGCCGTCGTTTTCCCACAGCGACTTGTCGCCTAGGGTCAAGTCCACCTCCGGTTCAGCTAGTGCCTTGCTGAGGGCCACACGGTCATAAGGCAGATGCGTCTCCTCAGTGAGGACGATGACGCTGGTCTCGTCGCTGAGGCCACGGGAGCAGAGAGCTTCAGTGAATCGGTGGGCGGCGGGTCCGCCGCCCACCACGACGATCCGGCGGGAAGGGCTGGTCTGGCTCATGTCTACCTCGCTGATTTCTGCTGGAATTCCTCGCGATCCTCGGCCGTGCACGCGCTCTGGGCGAGGTGGTTCCACCACGTTAGAGAACCGTCATTGCCGGCCAATTGCCCCTTTGTTTCGACTGGTTGACGCATATCTGAGGGTTTCCCGGAATGACGGTGAGAAGCCGGAAACCTTTCCGAAACATGCGCTGCTTTCGCCCGTCGGCACGATGCTTCCGGCGGGGAATCGGCACAGATCGACGTCCTCACGGGCCTCAGCAGCCGGTGGTGAGACGTGTTTTACGGGGGTGAAACAGGGAGCTGGTGCCAGCGAAACATGCCGTCTCTACCGTGGGAGGACAACAGCCGAACCACACCTGGAGGTACTGCGATGACTCTCATGACTGCGCCCGAGACCAGCTTCGACCACACCGACACTGCCTGGCACAGAATCTGCAGCATGTCAGACCTCGAATGCGGTTGGGGCGAGGCAGCCTGGGTGGCGGGGCGGCAAATCGCGATCGTCAAAGTGAGCGATGAAGCTGTTTATGCGGTCGACCAGCAGTGTCCAGCGACGGGAGCGTTTGTCATGGCCCGCGGGATTGTGGGAAACCGCGGGTCCGCGGCGACTATCGCTTCCCCCCTGCACAAAGAGGTGTATCTGCTCGAAACGGGCGAGTGCCCTGCGGACCCGGACTTGTACCTTTCGACATATCCTGTGCGGATCGAGGACGGCGTTGTCCTGGTGGAGCTGGACGATGCTCAAATCGAGGCGGCTGCATGAGTACCCCAGTTGTATCGCTGACGGCGCCCGCAAGAGTCAAGACGGCGCTGGTCGCCGCGTCGCATGGAACAAGCAGTCCCGTCGGTCAGGCCGCCGTCCGCGGGTTGGTCGACGCGGTAGCACGTCGCCGACCGGAGTTGCACGTGGTCCAATCGTTCGTCGACGTCCAGCAACCAGACGTCCCGGTGACCTTGGCGGGTGTGGACGGGCCGGCACGAGTCGTTCCCTTACTCCTCTCGGCCGGCTACCACGTGCATGTTGATCTCGCGGAGGCCGCCGCCGCATACCGGCGTGTCGAGGTTTCACCGGCGCTCGGTCCGGACCAACGGCTGGTCAACGTGCTGGCACAGCGGCTGAAGGAGGCCGGACTGGGCCGTCACGACCGTGTGGTGCTGGCCGCGGCGGGCTCCACTGACCCAAGGGCGGTGGCCGACTGCGAACTGACCGCGAGGATGTTGGCCAGGACCTTGAATATGCCTGTTGCCACCGGCTATATCTCCGCTGCTCTGCCCAAGTTGGCCGATTCAGTAGTTACTGAACGGGCGGCGCTCAGAAGTTCCAACGGTGAAGGATCACCCGGACGTGTTGTGGTGTCCAGCTACCTGCTGGCTCCCGGCTACTTTGCATCGCTGGCAGCTCGCTGCGGCGCCGACATCGTGACTCGCCCGCTGCTGGTGCCGGAGGAGGAGCCCCCGCAGGACCTGGTCTCGTTGGTGCTGGAGCGCTTCTCCGTCTGAACCGTCACCCGGGTGCGGAGGGACGCCCCGGCTGCGGATTGGCCTCAGGCGGCGGTGCTGTCGCGGAAGCCGCCCAGCCGGCCACCGTGGAAGACCAGGGGCTCGCCGTCGTCGGCCGTCATCTCCAGCACTTTGGCAATGACCAGGACGTGGTCGCCGCCGTCGAGCTCCTGCTGGATGGTGCAGTCGATCCAGCCAAGGGAGCCGGCGATGTGCGGGGTGCCGTATGCGGAGTGTTTCCACTCGATGGCCGCAAACTTGTCCTCGGCCTTGCCCGCGAGAGCTTTGCAGACCGGCTGTTGTCCGTCGGCGAGCAGGTTGACGCCGAACATGACCGAGCGGCGGATCTTCGGCCAACTGGTGGATGTGCGGGCGATGCTGAAGGTGACCAGCGCCGGGTCCAGCGAGAGCGCCTGGAATGTTCCCACGATCAGGCCGCAGGGTCTGCCGGTGGCCGGATCGGCGGCGCAGATCGCCGCGACGCCGGTGGGGAAGTGGCGCATGACGGCGCGGTATTGATCGGGCTGGATTGCCGGGGTGACGGCCGCGAGGCTCATGGCTCTTCCTTAGGTCGTGGGGGCGAGTTCTGCGGTGGCTGTGGTGATGCTGGCCTGGACCTCCCGCGCGGCGCGCAGGCCGCTTTCGATGGCGCCGTCGATGAAGCCGGCCCAGATGTTGGCGTAGTCGCTGCTGGCGAAGTGCAGCACGCCGGTGTTTTGCTGTTGAGCGGTGAGGTACCGGGTCAGCTGGCCCGGTTGCTGGATCAGCCACGTTTCCTGTGAGTACCGATCCGCCATCCAGTCGTGGCCGGTGGTCTCGAGCACTTCCAGGTCATTGCGCCAGACCTGAAGCGCGCTGTGGACGGCCTGGATGTCGTTCACGTCGATCCGTGTGGCATCGGCGCCGAACGCGACCAGCACGGCGTCGGTATCGCTGACGAATTCCGTGCGCACCACCGAGAGCGGGTGGTGCTGGGAGGAATAGGCGAAGAACGGCTTGATCGGACCACGGACCCGGATCCAGGCTTTGACTCCCTGCGACGCGGTTTTCTCAATGCTCGGACGGATCTTTCCCTCCGGCAGCGCGGGTGCGACGTCGAGCTGGTGCAGGGTGTTCTGCGGGACGGTGAGGACCACGCGGGATGCGGAGATGGTGCGTCCGGCGCCGTAGCTGACCACAGCGGACTCGGCGTCGTGCTCGATCGAGGCGACGGGAGAGCCTAGCCGGATGTCGGCGCCAGAATCGCGGGCAATAGCATCCGCCAGGCTGCGGGTGCCGCCGGTGAGGCGGAAGATGGCCGACGCCTCGTGCATCAGGTGCCAGGAACCGGCCGTCGCAGCCGTCCAGCGCAGGGCGTTGGTGTAGGCGCACCGGTCCAGTGGAGCGTTGAAGTGGCCCACCCAGGCCGCTTCGTTGGCATTGCGCTCATCCACGGACAAGTTCAGCTCGTCGAGCTTCTCCTGCAGGTTGAACTGGTCGGCCTCCTCGATTCCGGGCCCCGCCAGTGGCCTGTCCGGGCGGGGGATCCATTTCATCGTGTCTTCGAGCAGGCGGGTCATGCCCGGGTCGATGAGCTGCATGAAGTCCTCAAGGTTGCCGCGGCGCACTTGGCTGCCGGCCAACCAATACGTCTCCTCGGAGCGGGGGCCGCGGGTCACTTCCAGGCCGTAGCGGGTGACCTCCGCCCAGGAATGCGGCTGGGTCCAGTGCAGCCAGGTGCCGCCCATCTCCAGATCGCGGCCGAGCCGGTGGTCGGTCCAGGTGCGGCCGCCGATCCGGTCCCGGGCTTCCAAGACAACAACGTCCAAGCCTTGGCGTGTCAGCTCGCGGGCCGTCACCAGTCCGGCAAATCCGGCGCCGACAACGACAACATCGGTTGTTTCAGTCATCCGTGGTTCTCCTGCTTCGTTTGTTCGAGGGACGTAGCTGGACTGCGTTAGGAGGCGATGGCGACGGCGGTGCCCGCGCGGTGGCCGGTGGCCGGGTGACCCGGAAGGGTGTAGTGATGCCCGGGGCCGTACAACTTTTCGCGGAGCGTCAGCTGCGCGTCAGTGGATTTGGGGGCTTCTGCTGCGAGCCCTTGGCTGCGCAGTTCGGGCAGGGCGTGCTCGATGAAGCGCTTCCAGCTGTCGGGCTTGGTGGCGTAGCTGAGGTTGATGCCGTCCACGTCCGCTTCATCACGCCAGCGCCTGATTGCGTCCGCAACAGTGCTGGGCGAGCCCACAATGGTGCTCCCGGTGCCGCCAATCCCGAGGAACTCGGCGACGGCGCGCGGCGTCCACTCGCGGTCCGGATCGGCCTTGGAGAACATGTCCACGATCGATTGCACGCCGCGGGTCTTGACGTGCTGCAGCGGCGCGTCAAGATCCGCTCCAGACAGGTCGATGCCCGTCCAGCCGGAAAACCGGGCCAGGGCACCTTCGAGGCTGACCTGGGCGCGGGCCTGGTCATGCAGGGCGTCCGCCTCTTCATCGGTCGGCGCTGCGATGACCGTCAGCAGGACCACCACCTTGATGTCGTGGGGCCCGCGGCCGCTCTCGACGGCGGCCTGCCGGATCTTCTCCACGTTGCGGCGGGCTTGTTCCACCGAAACCGCGTTGATGAACACGGCCTCGGCGTGGCGTCCGGCGAAGGCCATCCCGCGCGGGGAGGAACCGGCCTGGAACAGCACGGGAGTTCGTTGCGGGGAAGGCTCGCACAGGTGCATGCCCGGGACGGAGAAGTACTTGCCGCTGTGCTCGATGGGGTGCACGCGGGCCGGATCGACGAAGGTGGCCCCCTGATGGTCACGGACGACGGCGCCGGGCTCCCACGACTGCTCCCACAGCTTGTAGAGGACCTCCATATATTCCTCCGCAAGCTCATAGCGCTCGTCGTGCTCAAGCTGCTGCGACATTCCCACATTCCGTGCCGCGGACTCCGAATACGAGGTGACGATATTCCATCCCACGCGTCCGCCGGTCAGGTGGTCCAGCGTGCTGAAGCGCCGCGCCATCAAATACGGCGGCTCGTAGGTCAGTGAGGACGTGACACCGAAGGTGAGTCTCTCGGTCACCGCCGCCATCCCGCTGACCAGCAGCAGCGGGTCGTTGATGGGGAACTGCGCGGCGTCGCGCAACGCGGCGTCCGGACGGCCCTCGTAAACATCGTGGTAGCCGATGGTGTCGGCCAAGAAGATCCCGTCGAACCCGGCGGTTTCGAGCGTCCGGGCAAGGTCCTTCCAGTACGCCAGGTCCTTGTAGCGGTGGCCCTGGTCCGCCTCGTTGCGCCACGAGCCGGCGGTGAGATGGGCCGGGGAGTTGGTATCGAAGGCGAAGAGGCTCAGGGGTTGGTCTTTCATAGCAGCGACACTTCCTTGCACCATTGAAAAGAGGAGGGCTGTATGTTCAATTTCTGAACGTGGCGTTCAATTTAGCGACGCTGGGCGGTACTGTCAATGGTGTCGTCCCGCTTTGTCGGGACAGGGGTGAAGCGCAGTTTCGAACGCAACGTTCAAGCACGGACGAGGGCGGCGGTCGGTTTGCGTCATAGGGTGGGTAATGACCGTCACAACACGGCCCGCACGGCCGAGAGGAATGCCTGACCATGCCGGAGACAGAATCGAACGCCGAAAGCGTTGATGCGCCGGACCTCACCAACAAGTCCGTCGTCAAGGCGATGACGCTGTTGCGCGAGCTGGGCCGGCACCCCCAGGGGATCACTGTCACTGAACTGGCCCAGAACGTAGGCCTGACCCGGCCCACGGCGTTCCGGCTGCTGTTGAGCATGGAGCAGGTCGGGTTCGTCGACCGGTCCGACAACAACTACACCCTCGGCTGGGAAATGGCGCGGCTCGGCCGGCTGGCCGACCCGACGGCCGGCGTGGGTGCGAAGGTGCAGCCGATCCTTGAACGGTTCGCCCAGGAGATCAACGAAACCGTCACGTTCGCTCTGAACAAGAGCGCCACGGAGTATGACCTCATCGCCGAGGCCTCGGCGTCGAGGATTCTCAGCGTTTCGCAGCTGTATGTGCACCGCCAATACCCGCTGTATGCGAGTGCGACAGGGAAAATCCTGCTGGCCGATCTGGACGACGAGAAGATCATCCAGCTGCTGCCCGAAACGCTGACCCCGATCACCCGGCAGACCATCACCGACCGCGGTGTCCTGCTGCAGGAGATCCACGAAGTCCGGGGGAACGGGTACTCCGTGCTCGACAACGAACTCGAGGAGGGCCTGTTTGCCGTGGCCGTCGCCGTCCGGGATGCCGACGGATTCCTCCTCGGCGGACTCACCGCGACCGGGCCGGACCAGCGGATGAAGTCCGGCCGCCTGCCCAGCATCGTGGAGCACCTGCACACGACCGCCGAGAAAATCGCCAAGGCCCTCGGCTAGACCGGGCCGCACGCGCGCCGTCGTCCCCAGAAACATGCCGGCAGGTGTGCGCTCAGCTCCAAGGATCATGCATCGGTTCACAAGAAGGAGCGGCCGCCGGAGCGTAACGTCGGAGGCTCCACCACCGTCAGGTGCAGGGGCAGTCCACGCGGCGCAGACCCGGGCACCAAGTGAGCCAAGGAGAAAGCATGACTGCAGAGGCATCGATCGACTACGTCGTCGTCAACGGCGTGATCTACACCAGCGATCCCGAGCAGGAATGGGCTGAGGCGTTCGCGGTCTCCGCCGGGAAGGTCGCGGCGGTAGGAACCGAGGATGACGTCCGACGTCTGGCAACGGGCGATACGCCGATCATCGATCTCGGCGGACGCTTCGCCATGCCGGGCTTGGTGGACGTCCATGCTCATCTGGGGCTGGGTGGCCGCCAGCAAGCGTTCGAGCTGCCGATCCTGCCCACCGATTCGGTTCCCGAAATCCTGGACAAGGTGCGGGCATGGACGGAGCGGCTCCAGCCCGGGGAATGGGTCGTGGGAGGCATTGTGGGCTCCACGGTGATTGACGACCTCACGACCGACGATTTGAAAGCGCTGGACGACGCCGCCCAAGGCCACCCGGTGATGCTCCGCGACGATTCGATGCATAATCGCTGGGTCAACTCCCGGGCGCTGGAGATCATGGGGGTAACGGCCGAAACGCCCGATCCCGACGGCGGGTCCTACGTGCGGAATGCCGACGGCGAACTCACCGGCGTTCTGTACGAGCTGGCTGGAAATCTGGCCGAGTCGGCTGTGGCGGAAGCGGTTGAAGATCCTGCCGCGCACCATGCCACCGCCATCAAGACCGCTGTCCAGACCCTGAACTCCTTCGGCATCACCGCCGTCCAAGAGGCAGCCACCATGGACTACGCACTGGAAACCCTGCACCGCCTTGACGAGCAGCAGCAACTCACAGCCCATGTGGTCGCGTCCATGCCCTCCCGCACCTTTATTGAACCCGGCATCACCGGCCCGGAGCTGTACGACGTCGGCGCCCGTCACCGGAGCGCCCATGTGCGGCCGGACTTCTCCAAGTATGTGCTGGACGGGGTGCCGATGACCCGGACCAGCGCCATGCTGAATCCGTACATCTGCAGCCACCACAGCCACGACCGCGACTTCACCGGAGAGCCGCTGTGGGAGCTCGACGAGCTGGTGGAATCGCTGGAGGATCTGGTGGACCGCGGGCTGCACGCGAAGCTGCATGCCACCGGCGATGCAGCCGTCCGTCGGGTCCTCGACGCCGTGGAGCGGGTTCGTGCAAGCCGAGGGGAGGGGTCGATCTTCCAGATCGCCCACGTGGAATACATCGATGAAGCCGACCTGCACCGCTTCGCCGAGCTGGGCGTTGTCCCCGACGCGTCCCCCTACCTCTGGTTCCCGTCGGTGATCCAGGAAAGCATTGCCAAGCAGATTCCGGCGGAGACCTTCGATAAGTCGTGGCCGCTGCGGGACCTCTTCGAGTCCGGTGCACTGGTGAGCGGCGGCTCCGACTGGCCCTGCGCTGCGCCCACGCCCGACCCTTGGACCGGATTGGCGACCATGGTGACCCGGCGCAACCCGGATTCAACGGATCAGGGGGAACTCAACGGAGGCCAGTCCATCGGGATCCAGCAAGCCGTGGCAGCCTTCACCCGCAACCCGGCGGCGGCAATGGGGCTCGGAGACGTAACAGGAACTCTGCGCCCGGGGCTGTCCGCAGACTTTATCGTCTTGGACCGCAATGTTCTCACCGAGAACCCGGCCGCAATCCACGAGACCAAGGTGCTTCAGACGTACTTTGAGGGGCAGTTGGTCTACGAGGCAGCCGACGACGATGCGGCCAGCGTGGCCGCCGATCTAGCCGGAAGCGCCAGCTGAGCAGAGCGGACCTGCTGCACTAGCCGGCGCTGCTTCCTTGCTCGAGAAAGGCGGCGAGATTTGCCAGGGACGAGGCCAGCCCGGCTTCGTGATCAGTGGACGAAATGCCCGACGGAACATTCGTGGCGGCAACGCTCACTAGTGTTCCTGCCGGCTGCGCCTGCAGCTCCCACGTCATGGTCATCGTTCCGGCGAAGTCGGCGTCGTCGGACGTGAACCTGACGTGCTGCACGATCTTCTCGTCCGGGACCAGGTCAACGAACTCGACGTTGGTGACGTCCGTCGTGTCCGAGGTCTTTCCGTGGCCGGAGGCGTCCAGGTAGGTGAGGACCATGCGGAAACCGCCGCCGACTCCCGGGGTGAAATGCTCCACGCTGGCCACCATGCCCTCCGGCGGCAGCCACCTTTCGAGGCTGTCGGGGTCGGTCAGTGCGCGGTAGATCGTTGCCGGCGGCGCGCCGATCTGCAGGCTGCCCCGGTCCACCCTTTGAGCGTTCTCGTCCATGGTCCTGCCTTTGCGCGGTAATGGTCTTCGGGGCTGTGGTTGGCTCCGACGGTAGCAGCCGCGTCCCCCAGCTGCCACGGAACGGAACTCGGCGAACCCGCCGGAGCAGACGATCGCCGTCGTGCCCTGAATTGGGTTTCAGAGCAACCATTCCAATGCAGGTCGTCACGTTTTATCATGGGCAGTTACGGCGACGAGCCGACCGGGGACTGCTGAGATCCAGCCCGTGTTCCGACGGCGGAGGGGCGTGAGGCAATGGAGCCGCATGAGGTGAAGGTCAACGGTGTGCCGCGGGTGCTGGCCGCCGGACCGCAGGTCAGCCTGCTCGACTGGCTGCGCGGCCAGGGGCTGACCGGGGCCAAGGAAGGCTGCGCAGAAGGGGAATGCGGCGCCTGCGCGGTGCTGCTGGCACGCGAGGACGGGCCGGACCGCACCCGCTGGACTGCCGTCAACTCCTGCCTGCCGGCGGCGCTGGCTTTCGACGGCGGGGAGGTGGTCACGTCCGAAGGGCTGGGACGCGCTCCGGGGGCCTGCAGCGCCGAGGAGCTGCACCCGGTCCAGCGCGAGATGGCGGACCGCGGCGGATCCCAGTGCGGCTACTGCACCCCCGGCTTTGTATGCGCGATGGCGGCCGAGTACTACCGGCCCGAACGGCAACCCGCCGCTGCCGGCGAACCGGTGCCGGACCATGGACCCAACGGTTTCGACCTGCACGCGCTGAGCGGAAACCTGTGCCGCTGCACCGGCTACCGGCCGATCCGCGACGCCTCCTACGCGCTCGATGCGCCGGCCGACGGGGATCCGCTGGCCGTCCGGAGGGAGGCGCCGGCGCCGACCGTCCGGCTGACCCGGTTTGTGTCCGAAGGCGCGGAATTCCTCCGTCCCGGGACGCTGCAGGAGCTCCTTGACCGATGGGAGCAGGATCCCGACGCCGTCCTGGTGGCGGGAGCCACCGACGTCGGGGTGGAGCGGAACCTGCGGCACAGCCGCCCGCTGTTGGTGCTGGCCATCGACCGGCTGCAGGAGCTCCGCGGTCTGAACATGGGAGCCGACTACGTGGACATCGGGGCCGCGCTCACACTCACAGAAGTGGAGCAGGGACTGGCCGGGCGGGTGCCGCTGCTGAGCAAACTCTTCCCGCAGTTCGCTTCCCGTTTGATCCGGAACAGTGCCACGCTCGGGGGGAACCTCGGGACCGGATCGCCCATCGGCGACGCCGCGCCGGTCCTGCTGGCCCTCGACGCCACCCTGCTGCTGACCTCAAAACGCGGCGATCGGTCGGTGGCGCTCGCCGACTACTTCACCGGCTACCGCCAGAGCGTCCGGGAACCGGACGAGATCATCCGCGCCGTCCGGGTGCCGCTGCCGCTGGCCCCGAGCACCGCCTTCCACAAGGTGGCCAAGCGGCGCTATGACGATATCTCCTCCGTGGCGGTCGCCTTCGCGGCCCGGTTCGACGGCGCCGTGCTGACCGCTGTGAAAATCGGGCTGGGCGGGGTTGCCGCGACGCCGCTGCGTGCCAGGGCCACCGAGGACGCGCTGACCGGCACGGAATTGACTGCGGAGAGCGCGGCGGAAGCGGCCGGCATCATGGCCGGCGAAGGCACGCCGATGGACGACCACCGGGCCAGCGCCCGCTACCGCACCGCGATGCTGGAGCAGGCGATGCTGCGTTTCTACGCCGAGAACGCACCGGAACTGGAGGTGATCCGGTGACCTCGCTTGCCGACCGGCCCGACAATCCCGCCGTGGGCCAGCCGGTGCCGCACGAAAGCGCGGCGCTGCACGTGACCGGAACGGCCCTGTACACCGACGATCTGGTCGGGCGGATGCGCGGATGCCTGCATGCATGGCCGGTGCAGGCACCCCACGCCCATGCCTACGTGACCGCGCTGCGCACCGAGCCGGCATCGGCCATCCCTGGCGTGGTCAGGGTCCTCACAGCCGATGACGTTCCCGGCGTCAACGACGCCGGAGCCAAGGACGACGAACCGCTCTTCCCTCACGAGGTGATGTATTACGGCCACGCCGTGTGCTGGGTGCTGGGCGAAACCGCCGAGGCCGCGCGGCTGGGGGCGGAGGCCGTTGAGGTGGTCTACGAGGACCTGCCGTCGCTGCTGACCCTCACCGAGGCCATCGATGCGGCCAGCTACCAGGGAAACCAGCCCGTGGTGGCCCGCGGCGACGCCGAGGCGGGGCTGAAGCACGCGCCACGCCGGTTCAGCGGCACGTTCGAGTTCGGCGGCCAGGAGCACTTTTATCTGGAGACCCACGCCTCGCTGGCCCATGTTGACGAGTCCGGGCAGGTCTTCGTCCAGTCTTCCACCCAGCACCCCTCGGAGACCCAGGAGATCGTCGCCCACGTGCTGGGCCTGTCCAACAGCGAGGTCACCGTCCAGTGCCTGCGGATGGGCGGCGGGTTCGGCGGCAAGGAGATGCAGCCGCACGGGCTGGCCGCCGTCGCCGCGCTCGGCGCCGTGCTCACCGGGCGGCCGGTCCGGCTGCGCCTGAACCGCACCCAGGACATCACCCTGACCGGCAAGCGGCATCCGATGCACGCGCGCTGGGAAGTCGGTTTCGACGACGACGGACTCCTCCTCGCGCTGCGCGCCATCATCACGTCCGACGGCGGGTGGAGCCTGGATCTGTCCGAGCCGGTCCTGGCCCGCGCGCTCTGCCACATCGACAACGCCTACTTCATCCCCGACGTCGAGGTCCAGGGCCGGACCGCCAAGACCAACAAGACCTCGCAGACGGCGTTCCGCGGGTTCGGCGGGCCGCAGGGCATGCTGGTCATCGAGGACATCCTGGGCCGCTGTGCCCCGGCGCTGGGCATCGAACCGGCAGAACTGCGCCGCCGCAACTTGTACGCGCCGGGCCAGAGCACCCCGTACGGCCAGCCGGTCCGGCACGCCGAACGGCTGCACGACATCTGGTCCCAGCTGTCAGTGCGCGCGGACGTCGAGCGGCGCCGGGAAGCGGTGGAGCAGTTCAACGCCACCCACGAGCACAGCAAACGCGGGCTGGCGATGACGCCGGTGAAGTTCGGCATCTCCTTCAATTTCACCGCCTTCAACCAGGCCGGGGCGCTGGTACACGTCTACAAGGACGGCTCGGTGCTGGTCAACCATGGCGGCACGGAGATGGGCCAGGGCCTGCACACCAAGATGCGCCAGGTGGCCGCCACCGCCTTGGGCGTACCGCTGGACTTCGTGCGGCTGGCCCCGACGCGGACGGACAAGGTGCCCAATACCTCGGCCACGGCAGCGAGTTCGGGCGCCGATCTCAACGGCGGGGCGGTGAAGCACGCCTGCGAGCAGATCCGCGAGCAACTGGCCGAAGTCGCGGCGCGCAAGCTGGACACCCAGCCCTACAACGTGCGCTTCGTCGACGGCCGCGTGACCGGGCTGGGCTCAACCGAGAGCCTGTCCTTTGCCGAGCTGGCGCACACGGCCTACTTCCAGCGCACGCCGCTCTTCGCCGCGGGCTTCTACCGGACCGAGGGCATCCATTGGGATTCCGCAAACATGCAGGGCGAGCCATTCAAGTACTTCTCCTACGGCGCCGCAGTCTCCGAGGTGGAGGTGGACGGCTTCACCGGGGCCTACCGGTTCCTGCGCACCGACATTGTGCACGACGTCGGCGACAGCCTGTCCCCGCTGATCGACCAGGGCCAGATCGAAGGTGCTTTCGTCCAAGGAGCCGGCTGGCTGACCCTGGAGGAACTGCGCTGGGACACGAGCGCGGGGCCCGGCCGGGGCCGACTGGCCACACAGGCGGCCAGTACCTACAAGATCCCCAGCTTCTCCGAGATGCCCGAGGAGTTCAACGTCCACTTGTATGAACGGGCCACCGAAAGCGGTGTGGTGTACGGGTCCAAGGCAGTGGGGGAGCCACCGTTGATGCTTGCCTTCAGCGTGCGCGAAGCCCTGCGCGCCGCCGCTGCTGCCTTCGGGCCGGCGGGCCGTCCGCTCGAGCTGCCTAGCCCGGCGACGCCGGAAGCTGTCTTTTGGGCTGTCCAAGAGGCCCGGGCCGCCGCCGGGCATGCCGTCCCCGCGACGACGCCCGCCGCATCGGGAGCTGGCTGATGATGGACTGGTTGGCTGCGGTGCAGAATCTGCGCGACGACGGACGCCCCGGCGTGCTCGCCACCTTGGTCTCCGTGCGCGGCCATGCACCCCGCGAGGCCGGAGCCAAGATGGTCATCGCCGCGGACGCCCTGTGGGACAGCATCGGCGGCGGCAACTTGGAAGCCGAGGTGATCGACCGCGCCCGCCGGATGATCGCCGAGGCGTCCGGCGCGCCCGAGACTTTGACCTTTGCGCTCAACGAGCATGCGGCAAGCCAGCACGGACGCCAGTGCTGCGGCGGCGAAGTGCAGGTACTGCTGGAACCGCTGCGCCATGATCCGGTGGTGGCGATCTTCGGTATCGGGCATGTGGGATTCGAGCTGGCCAGGATCCTCTCCCGGCTGCGCCTGCGGCTGCACCTGACCGACAGCCGGGCCGGGCAGCTCGATCCGCTCCGGCTGGCCGACGTGTCCGCGGGCAGCGCCGCGGTCACGGTCCATCACACCCCGGCACCGGAGACTGTACTGCAGGCCTTGCCGGCCGGCTCGCACGTCTACATCATGACCCACGACCACGCCGAGGATTTCCTGCTGTGCGACGCCGCGCTGCGCCGGGGCGGCCTGGACGTTGGCCTGATCGGCTCGACTGCCAAATGGGCTCGGTTCCGCCAGCGGCTGAGCGCCGAAGGGCATGAGGACGTGGACTCCATCCGCTGTCCGATCGGCCTGCCCGGCATCGGCGGCAAAGCGCCAGCCGCCATCGCGGTTTCGGTCGCGGCGGAACTGCTCGGCAGGCTGGGCAGCGCCGTTCCGGAGGATCCGGGCCGGCCACCCGCCCGGTCTTGGAAACCTCCGGTCCAACCGGCCGCGCGGTGCCCGAAGCATCCAGACCCGCCGCCCGCGAGGGCAGGGTTAACCCGTCAGGGCACGGTTAATCGGTGAGGGCAGTATCCATGGACACTGCCCTCACCGAATTACCCTGCCCTGAAGGTGACTGCGCTCTCCGGTCCAGGTAAGTGCTGTCGGCGTCCCTAAGACCTCTCGGTAGAACCCACGGGTCGTCCCAAACAGGTTTAAGTCGGTGCGGCTAGGACGGTGCGGCGAAGCCCAGCTTCTTGTCGATCACGTTCTCCAGCGGCTGCTGCCGGACGTAGCGGCCGAAGTTGTCCGCGAACTGGCCTGCGAGCTGCGGCAGCCAGCCCCGGGAGTCGCCGCTCAGGTGCGGGGAGATCATCACGTTGTCCATCGCCCACAACGGGTGGCCGGCCGGTAACGGCTCGACTTCGAACACGTCCAGGGCGGCTCCGGCGATGTCACCGGCCTGCAGCGCCTCCACCAGCGCCTCGGTATCCACGCTGGCGCCGCGGCCCACGTTGATCAGCCGGGCGGTGGGCTTCATGGCCTTCAGTACGGGCGCGTCGACCAGATGCCGGGTCTGCGCGGTCAGCGGTGCCACCACCACCAACCAGTCAAAGCCATCGACCACGGCGGCCAGTTCGGACGAGGCGTAGACCTCGCCGAAATCGGGATCACCGCTGCGTGCCGTGCGCCCGGCCCCGGAAACGCGCAGGCCCACAGCCTTGAGGACGCGGGCGATCTCGCGGCCGATGGCCCCGGTGCCGACGATGAGCGCGTGGCTGGATTCGAGCCGCTCGGTTTCCCGATGCTGCCAGCTCCGCTCACGCTGCAGGGACAGCAGGCCGGGCAGGTTCTTGGCGAAGGCCAGCATCACGGCGAGCACGAATTCGGTCATCGGCCGGTCGAAGATGCCGCGGGCGTTGGTCACCAGCACCCCGGATTCCCGCAGGTCCTCGAACAGGAGCTTGTCCACGCCGGCGGCGGCCACATGGATCCATTCCAGCGAGCCGGCGGCAGACCAGGCATCCTCCAGCGCCGCGGAGAAGAAGTCCCAGAGCAACAGCACCTGCGCCCCATCGAGAGCCTCGGCTAATTGGTCCGAGGTGGCATACCGTACCTCGGCGGCAGCTTCCACGTCCGCCATCCCAGGCGGGAGGGTGTCCTTATACAGGACGACGACCACCGGCTTGCCCGCCGCCGTCACGGTCGCCGCGCCGAGGGGCTCGAGGGCTTTGCGTTCCGTCAAGGTCTCGTGCATTCCAGCCATCTCCATCTTTCCGTTGCCGCGCTGCCCTGGCCCCGGTGGGCAGTGACCATCCTAGAGGAGCCGGCGGTTCCGATGCGGCCCGAGGATGCCGGGCTTGAGGCCCGCCGGGGTGCTGTTGGCAGATTCTGCGGGCAGGAGCCACAGGGTATCCGCTGTCCGTGCCGCCAAGGACAGGACAGCCAGGCGCTGTGCCGCCAGCCAAAGTTTCAGGTGCGGGGCGGCTGGTTGCCCTTGGTCTTGAGTTCTCCCAGCTGGCCCTCGACTTCCGCGCTGGCCTCCAGCCATTCGAAGGCGGCCTGTACCTGGGGCGAGTCCGGGTCCGACCAAGCGATTTCATTACGGGCGGCGGCCTCGGCCTCGATCCGCCGGGTCTCCCGCTCGGCGTCCCGGGCAGCCGACTGCATGTCGGTGGCGCTGCCGGCGGCAGCCGATGCGGCCTGCTGCATGCCGAGCGTGGCCTGAGCCACGCTGTGGCGGGCCTGAAGGGTCTGGAACTGCATCCGGCTTTCATCAATCCGCAGAGACAGCCGGCCCAGCTCGCCGTTCAGTTGGCGCCACTGTTCAGCCATGCGTTCATACTGGCGGGAGAGCGCTTGCACCCGCTTGGACGCGGTGATGCTGCGGTGCAGGGCCTCGCGGGCACCGTCGTCGTCGCCCCTGGCTACGGATTCTTCGGCGTAGCGGTCGCAGTACGCCTGCTCTGCCTTGGCCTCGTCCAGCAACAACTCGATCCGCCGGCAGTCGGCGGCGATGTCGGCAACGCTGCGGCGGGCTTGGTCCACGGCCTCAAACTGTTGTTGCTGGCTGGCCGCGATGGTGGCCAGAGGGTCCACCGGTGCCTCTTTGGCTGTGCGGTTGGCACGGATAATGCGTCCGATGCGGCGTTTGATGGACACATTAGCTCCTGGTGGGGTTGGGCCGGCGCTGCGCCGGGGCGGGCCGACGGCGCGGCCGGACGTCCAGCCAGCCGCGAAGCGGGACAGTGGGGATGTAACTGCCGTGGCTGCCGGATGTGCCGCGGTAGGCCGAAGACCACGCGTGCAGCGCCTCGATCTCGCGGGACAGATGCTTGCCCGCCAGCTCCAACTGTTCGGCATCGGCGGAATAGCCGGCTTCCATCAGATTCTGCCGCAGTTCGCCGGAGAGCCGGTTCAGCTGTTGGACCCGGGAGTCCAGGCTGGCGGCCAGGGAACGCTTCACTCCCGGCTCCGGCTCTCCCTCGGCCAGCTTCAGTTGTTCATCGAGCGACCGGGATGCGGCATGCAGTCGGTCCGCCACCAGCGGCAGTTCGCCGACGAAGCGCCTCTCCGCGAACGCGGCTGCCAAGGCGCGCCGCGTCGCTTCGGCCGAGCGCTGCAGACCGAGCCGTTGCCGCGCAAGGCGGCGGCCGGCGTCGTCCTTGGTGTAGCTGCGCACGGTCAGGGCACCCGAGCGCAGTCCGTACCGGAGCCTGCGCGAGCGCCGGATCCGGCGGATCACCAGCCACAGGCCCACGGCGGCGGCAGTGCCGACGCACAGCATGGTGATGCCGGTGAACAAGAGGATCTGCAGGACCATGTCGGCCAGGAAAGATTCGGAACTGGCGGTCGCTGGGATCATGCTCATGCCTACAGTTTGCCCCCGGAGGCCCGGTTGCTGCCAGTAGGAGGAAAACAATGGAGCCGGTTCCCTTGCGGGAACCGGCTCCATCGGAAGACTAGTGCGGCGTTGCCGCTGCCGTCTTAGAGGCCGCGGATGTTTGCAGCCTGCAGGCCCTTGGGGCCCTGCACGGTTTCGAATTCGACCTTCTGGTCTTCACGCAGTTCGCGGTATCCGCCACTGTTCTCGATAGCCGAGTAGTGAGCGAAAACGTCGGCCGAGCCGTCGTCCGGAGCGATGAAGCCGAAGCCCTTTTCAGAGTTAAACCACTTGACGGTTCCAGTTGCCATTTTTGTACTCCTCCGAGTAATTCACGATCCGCGGACTTCACGAATCGCTTGCAGCGGTGTTTTTTCGTCCGCCGTTCAGAGAAGCACAAACCCTTCGGTGAAGGGTCTGTTGCTCAAAATCAAATGCGCAACACAACAACTACAAGATTCACTGTACAGGATAGCGGCCGGGATGCCGAATGGCACTACCACGCCGCGCTGCGTTCAGCGCGCGTTCAGCAAGGCAACGTAGAGTGATCTTCATCTACGGGGTAACCGCCCTACTGAAGCGGCTGGGAAGTCGGACCCGATCGACCGAAGGCCGCATGAGCATATCTGTATCTCCACCCGCAACCTCCACGCGCAGCAAGCGTGGTTCGTCGGCAGCCACCGGCTACTCCCAGCTTTTGAACACGGTGCGGGACGCCGGCCTGCTCAGGAAGCGCCGCGGCTTCTACATCAGCCTCTTTGCGGCGCTGGTGCTGGGGCTCGGCGGCGCGGTGACCGGGTTCGTGTTGTTGGGCCACAGCTGGTTCCAGCTGCTGATTGCCGCAGCACTCGGGATCCTGTTCACGCAGTTGGCGTTCCTGGCCCACGAGGCGGCCCACCGGCAGGTCTTCGAGTCCGGTCCCGCCAACGACCGCGCCGGAAGGTTCCTGGCGAACGCCGTGGTGGGAATCAGTTTCCAGTGGTGGATGAACAAGCACAGCCGCCACCATGGCAACCCGAATACCATCGACAAAGACCCGGACATTGAACAGGACACCATCTCCTTCCTGCCGGAGCAGGCGGCCAAGCGCAAGGGGCTGATGGCGTGGTTCACCCGCCGCCAGGGCTACCTGTTCTTCCCGCTGTTGATGCTCGAGGGCATCAACCTGCACGCCACATCGATCAAGTCGCTGTTTGCCCGCGGCCAGGTCAAGGGCCGCAAACGCGAACTGTCCATCCTCTTCGCGCGCCTGTCCCTCTACGTCGCCGCGATCTTTGTCTTCCTGCCCACCGGCATGGCGTTCGCCTTCATCGGGGTCCAGCTGGCCGTCTTCGGCGTCTACATGGGTGCGTCCTTCGCACCGAACCACAAGGGCATGCCGTTGATCCCCAAGGACTCCAAGGTGGACTTCCTCAGCCGCCAGGTCCTGACCAGCCGCAACATCATCGGCCGCACCCGGCTGGGAAGCGGCTCCATCAACGCCTTCATGGGCGGGCTGAACTACCAGGTGGAGCACCACCTCTTTCCCAGCATGCCGCGGCCCAATCTGGCCAAGGCCGCCGAGATTGTGCGCGAATACTGCGCCACCCACAAGATCCCTTACACGGAAACGTCGCTGCCCAAGTCCTACGGAATTGTGGTCCAGTACCTGAACAAGGTGGGGCTTTCCGCCAGGGATCCGTTCGACTGCCCGATGGTGGCCGAGTACCGCCGGCTCTAGCGCTCAGCCGCCAGCGCCCACCAGCTTCGTCCGGTTGCCGGTGTCCAATGCGGACACCGGCAACCGTCGTTTCTAGAGCTGGGTGAAAGCGGCCGTGGCCGGATCGGCGCCCACGCGGCCGTCGGCGTCGAGCGCCGTGATGGCGGCCAGGTCGTCCGCGTCGAGGGTGAGCCGTGCTGCGGCCAGGTTCTTCGCTATCCGGTCCGGATTGGCGGATTTGGGAATCACGATGGTGCCATTGGCCAGATGCCAGGCGAGCACCACCTGGGCCGGGGTCGCCAAATACTTTGCGGCGATGGCGGTGACCGTCCGGCTCTCCAGATCGGCGCCCTGGCCCAGCGGGCTGTAGGCTTCAACGGCGATGCCGTGCTTGCGGCTGAGCGCCGCCACTTCGCGCTGCTGGAAGGTCGGGTGGATCTCGATCTGGTTCACCGCCGGCACCGTGCCTCCGGCCGCCAGCAGCGTCTCCAGGTGCTCGGACAGGAAGTTGGAAACGCCGATGGCCCGGCTGAGGCCTTCGGTGTAGATCCCTTCCAGCGTCTGCCACGCCTGCACGTACAGGTTCTGCGAGGGCACCGGCCAATGGATCAGATAGAGGTCCACGAAGTCCAGGCCGAGTTCGCGCAGGCTGTTGTCGAAGGCCAGGCGGGCGTCGGCCTGTTCGCCGTTGCGGAGCTTGGTGGTGATGAACAGATCCTCACGGGCGATTCCGCTGGCCTTGATGGCGGCACCGACGCCGGACTCGTTCCGGTACGCCGCGGCCGTGTCGATGTGGCGGTAACCCGCTTCCAGGGCCGCTTCCACCGCCTGCTGCGTTTCGGCCGGCGGCACCTGGAAAACGCCGAAGCCAAGCTGCGGGATGGCGACGCCGTTGTTGAGGTCGATCGTGGGCACAGTGATCATGTGATGCTCCTTCGCGCGGGGGATGTGGAACTACTTCTTCGGGACCAGCACGCCGAACACGCGCAGTTCGGCCAGATGCTGCCCGTCCTGGTCGTGGATGGAAATATCCACAATGTTGTTGCGGCCGAAGCGGGTGCGCTCGACGCCGGTGGCGACCAGCCGTGAATCCGCGGCACCGGGGGCGATGTAGGTGATTTCGGCCTGCCGGGACACGGACGGGCGGCCCAGAGACTCGCACACAAACGCGAAGCAGGTGTCACCCAAGGTGAACAAGTATCCGCCGTGCAGAATGTGGTGGCCGTTCAGCATGTAGTCCTGGACAGGCATGGCCATGACCACGCGGCCCTCTTCGGCCTCGAGTACCTCAATGCCGAGGTGCTGCGATGCTTTGTCGGACGCGTAACGGTGGCGGACAAGGTCCTCGACCGTGGCAAACTGCGCGTTGGCGGCGGGGGTGGTCAACGGGGTCCTCCCGGACGTGGCGTGGATCATTGGCGTGACCCACGCTACCAAGATCCGTCGCGCACGATGCGCCCGGTGGCCGCCGGGGGTGCTGCCGGACGTCAGTCCTCGCTGGAGAGGACCTTCCGCCGTGTGCTGAGCAGGTCGACGCCGGGCCGGTAGGCGATGTAGTTTTCGGCCGTGTCCAGCACCTGCACTACATGGGCCCGGTCGGCGCCGACCAGGCCGATGCCCACCTCCGCGCGCCGGTAGAGGCTTTGCTGGCCGACCTCGGCCACGGAAACATCGAACCGTTTCCGCACCTCGGCGATGATCGGCCGCAGCACCGAGCGTTTTTCCTTCAGCGAATGCACATCGCCCAGGAGCAGGTCGAACTCTATCCAGCCGATCCACATGGGGACGAGTCTAGGGCAGGTGGTCCATCGCCTCGCACGGGTTGGAGTTCGGCTGCGCGCGGTGGATTTCCATGGCCAGTCGCCGAATAAGTCCGGACAATTGGGCGACCTCGTCCGTGGCCAGGCCCGAAAGCAGGCTCTGCTCGGCAGCGGCCACGCGGACCTCGTAGCGCGAGAGCACCGTGCGGCCCTGTCCGGTCGGGACGATCTTCCGTGCGCGCCGGTCGTTGGCCGCCGGGACGCGTTCCACCAGCCGGGCAGCCACCAGTTTGTCCAGGAGGTAGGTCAATACCGTCCGGTCGATGGCCAGATGGGCGCCCAGTGCCTGCTGGTTGGGCGGATCCCGGTGGACCACGGCGGAGAGGACCTGGTAGCCCCGGATCCCCTCGGGCATGTCCGCAACCGCCTCCTCGAACCGGGACTGATAGCCGCGCAGCACCATGCCCAGGTTCCAGCCGAGATCGCCGGGTATCTGGCCGTGCGTCGGTTCGGCGGCCGCCGCCGGTGCTCCTGTCATGCCACACATCATAACCGGTTACACGAAGTTGCGCAGATAATCTGCGGGACATATAGTCTGTCCAGCAACATACTTTCTTGGCAAGTGGAGTTGACATGGAGCTTGGCGAAATTGGGATTCTGGGAGCGGGACGGGTGGGCACCGCCGTGGCCCGGCAGGCGCTCAAGGCCGGCTACCGGGTGAAGATCGCCACGGCCAAGCCCGCAGCCGAGATCGCCTTGCTGGCCGAAATCATCACGCCGGGAGCCGAAGCGGTTGATGCGGCCGAAGCAGCGGCGGCGGACCTCGTCGTCGCGGCCGTCCCGCTGCACAAGTACCGCACGCTGAGTCCGGACCTGTTGGCCGGCAGGACCGTCGTCGACGCGATGAACTACTGGGCGCAGACGGACGGTGTGATTGCCGACTTCGACGACGACGGACGCGGCAGCAGCGAGGTCATTCAGGAGTTCCTGGCCGGCGCGCGGCTGGTGAAATCCCTGAACCACATCGGTTACCGAGAGCTTGAAGTCGACGGCCGCGAATCCGGCTCCGCCGATCGCCGGGCCTTAGCGCTGGCCTCCGATGACGGCGACGCCAAGGCACTGGTCGCCGGATTCATCGACCGGCTCGGTTACGACCCGATCGATGCCGGCCCGCTGTCGGCCGGCCGCCTCTTCCAACCCGGGACCGACATCTTCAACGCGGCCCACACCGCCGAGCAGCTCCGCGGCCTCTTGGCCGAGGCAAGCGAACCAGCCCTTCCCTGACGACGTCAGCGGGCAGAACAGGAAACAGCATGGAAATCGGTGCCTACAGCTTCGGCGACACGCAGCTGAATCCGGACGGCTCGCAGCGCGCCACGTCCGAGGCGGTACGCAATCTCTTCGAGGCGATCGTCCACGCCGATGGCGCCGGGCTGGACTACTTCGGGATCGGCGAACACCACACCACCAGCATGCCCGCGTCCTCACCCGGAGCCATCGTGGCAGCAGCCGCGGCCGCGACGAAGCAGATCAAGCTCGGCAGCGCCGCCAGCATCATTTCCACCGACGACCCCGTCCGCGTCTTCCAGCAGTTCGCCACCGCCGACGCGATCTCCGGCGGCGGCCGGATCGAAATCACCGCTGGCCGCGGTTCGTCGGTCGAAACCTTCCCGCTCTTCGGCTACGACCTGGGTGACTACGACGAGCTCTATGCGCAGAAGCTGGACCTGCTGATGACCCTCAACAACAGCACCGCGCCCGAGGTGAGCTGGAGCGGCTCCCGGCGGCCGGCCATCGCGGAGCTGGCCGTGGTGCCGCGCCCTGCCGCCGGCCGGCTGCCCATCTGGCTGGCCACCGGTGGCAATGCCGGTTCGTCGGCCCGGGCCGGACAGCTGGGGCTGCCCGTCTCCTACGGGATCATCGGCGGTGCCCCGCACCGGTTCGCACCGCTGGCCGAGCTGTATCGGCGCAGCGCCGCACAGGCCGGCCATGCGGGCCCGGAGATCAAGGTGTCCGTGGCCGCCCTGGGCCTGGTGGCACCGACCAAGCAGGAGGCCCTCGACAGGTTCTACCCGGGCTGGCACAACCTCAATGTGGAAATGGGTCGGCTGCGCGGCTGGCCGGCGCCGGACAAGCGCGCCTTCCAGGCGCAGGCGGATGCCCCGGGCGCCTACTACGTGGGCGGCCCGGACGAAGTGGCCGAGCGCATCGTCCACCTGCACGGCCATCTGGGTCACATGCGCCACTTCCTGCAGACCGACATCGGCGGGCTGCCGCACGAACACCTGCTCGAATCCATCACGCTGCTGGCCACCGAGGTGAAGCCGCGGGTCGAACGGCTGCTCTCCCTGAAGTAGGCGTGCCAGGGCGCCGGCACTGAAGAGTGCCGATGCCCTGGCCACGGGGAGTTCCTAGTTGGCTACCGTGAAACGGCGGTTTTCATGCTGCGGGTTCTCCAGCTCGTCCAGCACAGCCACCGCAAAGTCCTGCGTGGAGACGCTCTCGCCGGCAGGGGAGTCGGCGCCCAGCTTGTAGCTGCCGGTGCGCTCGCCGGGTGCGATCTGCGGCGCGGGGGCCAGCATGGTCCATTCCAGGCCGGACGCGGAGCGATACAGTTCCAAAACTTCGGCCATGGTGGTGGCCTCGGGCTTGTAGTCCTCGGGGAAGCCGGGCAGGTCCTTCAGCTGCACGCCGTCCACTTCGGTGGCGCCGGCGCCGCCCACCACCAACAGCCGTGCAGGAATGAGGGTCTCCGAGATTGCCTCGTGCGCGTCCACGAACGGCGCATGGGATTCTCCGGTGCGCGACGGCGGGATGGAGAGGACGACGACGTCGTGCTCGCCGGCAATCTGCTTGTAGGTCTTCACATCGGACAGCTCCGCAGCCAAGGCCGTGGCGCCGTCCATCGCGGTGCCGCTGCGCGAAATCGCGGTGACGTGATGGTCGCGGCGCAGTGCCTCTGCGGTGATCTGGCTGCCGACCATGCCGGTGGCGCCGTAGACGGCAATCTTCATCTGGAAGTCCTCTCGTGGGGTGAAGCGGTCGACTGGAACCAACCATTTCGGCCACGGACCTAAGCTAGGGGACGTGGACAATGCGGTGGACAGTCAGGCGAACCAGGCGGAGCTGGCGGCAACGGTCGTTTTGTTGCGCGACAGTGCGGACGGACTCGAGGTCCTGATGCTGGAACGGCCTGGCAAGGGAACCTTCGCCGGGGCCTGGGTATTCCCCGGCGGCAAGGTGGACCCGGAGGACTACGTGGCGGCCAAAGCGGAAGCCGGCGGGCCCGCGGCGGCGGACACCGCCGTCGTCAATGACCTTGCCCAGCAGTTGGCGGCAGCGAGGACTGCGGGCGTCCGTGAGACCTTTGAAGAGACCGGGCTGCGGATCTCCGGGCAGGAGCTGGTGCATCTGTCCAACTGGGTGCCCCGGCACAGCCTGGTTCGCCGCTTCCAGACATGGTTCTTCGTGGCGGCAGCGCCGGTTGGTGAGGTCCAACTGAACGACGCCGAGCTGGCCGGCTACGCGTGGCTGTCGCCGCGGGAAGCGCTCAGCCTGCACCAGTCCGGCAGCATGCATCTGGTCCCGCCGACTTGGGTCACGCTGCACGAACTGAGCGGATTAGCCACCGTGGCCGACGCCTTGGAGGCGGCCCGCGGGGCGCAGCCGTTCGATTTTGAGAGTTACGTGATCGAGGATCCGGACACCGGCCATGCCATCGTCTGGGCGGGCGACGATGCTTACCCGGGCCCCGGCGCGGCCGCTTCGGCCGGGGCCAGGCACCGGCTCTCCACGGGTTCGCTGCCGTGGCGGTACGAACGGGACCGCTGACCCCCTACTCCGTCTGCCGGTGCGCGCCTAGACTGTTGGCACCTGCTGCCTGAATAGACCGGGAGACCGCCATGAGGAACGCACTGAAGAGGGCCACCAAGAAAAAGTCCTTCAAGGATCTGAGCGGGGGCCAGAAACTGCGTGTTGCCGCGACGGCCGCGGTGCAGATTGCCCTGCAGACCGCCGCGCTGAGGGACCTGAAGAAGCGCCCGGCGGCTCTGGTCAACGGACCGAAGCCGGCGTGGTTCGCGGCGTCGTTCCTCAACTTCATCGGGCCCGCGGCCTACTTCATCTTCGGCCGAAAGCGCTGAATCTCCAACCACAATCCGTTGACTATTTCAATTCTGGTGCCTCAAACAGCGTCAAACACTGTCTTGTGGTTTCGGCTGCGTAACGATGCCCTAGAGTGTTTGACGTCACTGAGTGGCATCGACCACACTTGAAATAGTGAACGCGTGTTCGGTCAGCGAACAAGCGTGGTCTGAATCCCCGTTCTCCTCGGGGCAGAAGGAGTGGAAATGAAATGTGCGCTGAATAAAGCGCCGCACCGGGATGAGCTGCTGCCATGAGCGCTCCGGCGGTGACAACGGACAGCCAGGGCGCCGCGGCCAGTCGTTCGCGTAAACGCCCGGCGAGGAAGCGGCCCACCAAGCAGCTGCTGGGCGTGGCCGGAATTCTTGCGTTCTTGCTGGTGTGGGAACTGGTGCCGCGGGTGGGGATTGTCGAGGCGCGGTTTTTGCCGCCGGCGTCCGAAGTCATCGCGATGCTGTTCAACGACTTCGGGCTCACCGCTTTCTGGTTGGCCGTGGGCGAGACCATGCTGGCGTGGTTGCTCGGTCTGTTGATGGC